>JAHIPR010000099.1 GCA_018903015.1 bacterium | reverse complement strand
TTAAAGCTGCTGATCATATTAATAAATCTAAAACAGATATAGTTGTTCTAGAACATGAATTCGGATTATATGGCGGTGACTTTGGAGAATATATTATTAAATTGATAGAATTGATAAAAAAACCTCTAATTGTAACCACTCATACAATTCCTGACAATACTAGCGAAGGATACGGCTTGGTTTTAAAAGATGTGCTCAAATTTGCAGAAAAAGTAATAGCCATGATGCCCGAAAGTTTGCAGAAGCTTATAAAAAATTATAATTGTCCAAAAGAAAAAATAGAAATTATCCCCCATGGTGTTCCTGATGTACCTCTGGAAGCTACTGCTGAATATAAAAAGATAAAAGGACTTGAGGATAGAATAATCCTGGGGAATATAAATCTTCTATCGGCGAGCAAAGGACTTGAATATACGATAGAAGCTTTAAAAAAAATAAAGGAGCAATTCAATAATGTTTTATATTTAATAATTGGTCAGACACATCCAGTTGTATTAAAAGCAGAAGGAGAAAAATATAGAAAATTTTTAAAAGAAAAAATAAAGAAGCATGATTTACAAGGAAATGTTAAATTTATAAATAAATATTTATCTTTAGAAGAACTGGTAGTATGGTTAAAAATTATCGATGTGTATATAACTCCATATTTAGACCCACAGCAATCCGCTTCTGGTGCTTTAGCCTATGCAATTGGAGCAGGGAAAATATGTATTTCAACTCCATACTTGTATGCAAAAGAAGTTTTGGCAGAGGGAAGAGGCATCATTGTACCTTTCCGAAATTCCCAGGCCATTGCAGATGCCGTAATAGATATTTGCGAAAACCCTCAAAAGAAATTGAGAATTGAAAATAAAACATACAAATTCGGAAGACTAATGACCTGGTATAATGTAGCTCTGCAACACCTGGAATTGTTTGATGAGGTTTTAGGCAAATATGAAAATATAAAGTCTTATTAAAGAAATTTAAAGAAACTTTTATAAAGAAATATTTAAAAACCATTTTGTAAATTAAATAAAGGATAATTCTTATGGATCCGCTTAAAAAAATAAGATCAATGACTTCAAGTATTGGAATTTATCAGCATGGGAAACTAAGTAAACCTGATCCTAAATTTGGATATGCCCTGGAAGATCAAGCACGAGCTCTCATTGTTGCTGATGAATTTAAAGATAAAAACTTAAAGGATATTTATTTAAATTTCCTTTTAAAAGCACAAAGAGAAGATGGCTTACTATATCATTTTTATTACGAAAATAATGGTAAGGGTTTATTTAAAAATGAAGAATATGATTCAAAATCTAATATAAAAGAAGCTTATGGATTAACATTATGGTCTCTTTTGGTGACAAAGAGTAATCAAAATGATTATATTAAAAAAATTATTAAAAATTTAATTGAAGATGCCCATAATTGGACTTCAATAAGAGCAATATCAGCAGCTTTATTGGGTTTACTAAATCTTGATTACCAGCACGGCTTGGAAAATGAATTAAAAGCAAAGCTACATAATTTTTATTTTGAGACATATTCTGATGATTGGATGTGGTTTGAAAATTATTTGGTATATGCAAATGCTCTTATCCCCTGGTCCCTTTGGGAAATTTATTTAAAAAGAAAATGTAAAATCAGTTTTGAAATTGCCAAAAAGACAACAGACTTCTTAATAAGAAATTGTCAGGAAAATGATATTCCTTCGCCCATCGGAAATAGAGGCTGGTATCTTAAAGGTAATAATAAAGCCTTATTTGACCAACAACCGATTGATTCAAGCTATATGATTTGTTGTCTTGAAAAAGCTTATTATGCAACAGAAGATAATTTCTATTTAAATTGGGCTAAAAAATGGTATAAATGGTTTTTTGGAAATAATATAAATAATATTCCTCTTATAGATGAAAACTTCGCATGTTATGATGCATTAAATCCAGAAGGTGTAAATTTAAATCAGGGGGCTGAATCAAATATATGCTTTTTGATGGCATTTCTTGCTGCTAAAAGATTAGAAATTATTAAATGATTTGAAAATCGAGGAGTAAATTTACATCTATTAGTTCATACGATTAGAACTTTTAAACACAACTATTTTATCTATAATATACTCACAGAAAAAGGGAATTCTTATACAATGAACATATTTAGATCAGAGAAAAATCCAATTATAACGCCAGAGGACATAAAACCATCAAGACCTGATTTCAAGGTAGTTTGTGTTTTTAATTGTGGTGTTACCAGGTTCAATGAAGAAATATTGCTTCTTATGAGAGTTGCTGAAATGCCAATTAATAATAACCCGAAAAAAGAACTTGTACCTATATTAGATTTGAAAACAGATAAAGTTATTGTAAAGGAATTTAATAAGACTGATCCTTCAATAGATTTCTCGGACCCCAGAGTTGTAAGGACGCCTGCTAATCAATACCTTACATCTATTTCCCATTTAAGGATTGCTAAGAGCAGAAACGGTATTGACTTTAAGATAGATGAAAAGCCTGCCATATTTCCTGAAAACAAATATGAGAGATTTGGCATAGAAGATCCAAGGATAACCCAGATTGATGGAAGATATTATATAAATTATAGTGCAATATCCAATATAACCGGGGTTACTACCTGTCTAACATCCACGACTGATTTTGTTACATTTACCAGACACGGTGTAATCTTTATGCCTGATAATAAGGACGTTGCAATTTTCCCTGAAAAGATAAAAGGTAGATATTATGCCTTGAATCGTCCTGTATCTGCCGAATATAGGGTAAGAGACATGTGGATATCCGAATCACCCGATCTTGTTTACTGGGGTAACCATCTGAAGTTAATGAGCGCAAGAGAAAAATACTGGGATGACGGAGGGATAGGCTGCGGTGGTGTTCCATTCAAGATAGAAGAAGGGTGGATGGAAATATACCACGGATCGTCAAAGATTAACAGGTACTGTCTTGGGGCGGTACTATTGGATGCTGCTAAACCCTGGAAAGTTATAGCGAGAAGCGAAAAACCAATAATTGAGCCTGAAATGGATTATGAATTAAATGGTTTTTTTGGTAATGTGATTTTTAATTGTGGGAATTTATATGAAGAAGGTAAGGTAAAAATATACTATGGCGCGGCTGACACTTGTATTGCATACGCGGAGGTCAAATTAAAAGATATACTTGATCAGTTAAAATAGTGTAATAGGAACAATGAACAATGCCATACTCAGGTCTGAAGAGGCCATGCAGTTGATTATTGAAGGACTCACCGACTCAGACGGATCTACCGAGCACAATTAGCTTCTTTCCCAGTAACGTGCGGAATCAGTTAAGCCATATCTAGTTTCCGCAGGTATTTCTTCCTCTCGACTTTTTACGAAAGGCTATGGTGAATCCATGCCAGTAGTGCCTAACACAACTGCTACCGGGAAAGCCCAGAATCGGCGTGTAGAATTGATGGTTAAAAAGTAAAAAATGCCGTTTTTAATTGAATAATTATCCAAAAAAGAAAAAGAGGGGAACAGGAAAACTGATTTTTTAGTAAGTAAGGGAGATAAATATATATATAGAATTAGAGGATTATCAGTTTTTTTAGGGAAAAATAGTAAGACTTTAAAACGCTGAAAATATAAGGGTTTCTGCGTTTTTTATAATATGGGATGGTGTTAGTGCTTCTAAAATAGGGAGAAAATAAGGCAAAAAAAGGTGAAAAGTTGTGTTTTAAGGAGGCTGAAAGCCCTGTAAAATGAGGGTTTTATCGAAATATTGTCATAGCAGCGTTTTTTAAGGTGGGTTAAGGTGATTGGTCATATTTTTTAAAATAGGCGCTTAAAATGGCTTATTTTAGATGTAGGTGAAAAGCCTTATTTTATAAGAGGTTGAGTGAGGTTTTGGAGTTTAAAATTCAAAGAAGGGTTTTGCTAATCTCTTGCAAATTAACTATTTCATTTTAAAAGATACTTTAAAAGTTTATGCAAACTATATAAAAAATATTTAATAAAAAGTGTATTATTCATACTATTATACAAAGGAAATGTTATATATGATGACGTATATTTATAATAGTAAATAATTTAAAACAGATCAATTCCCATTTGAGGTACAAAAAACGATGAAAATAGTTGTTGCTCCAGATTCATTTAAAGGTAGTTTAACTGCCATAGAAGTATCAGATGCAATAGAGCAAGGAATAAGAGAGGTCTTCCCGGGAGCTGAAATTGTAAAAATCCCCATGGCTGATGGTGGGGAAGGGACGGTTCAGTGTTTGATTAATGCTGTCGGAGGGGAAATTTTAAGAGAGAAAGTTACAGATCCCTTGGGAGGGGAAGTTTTAGCCCATTACGGTATTTTGGGAGACAAGAAAACGGCAGTTATTGAAATGGCTGAAGCTTCTGGATTAACTTTAGTCCCAGAGAATAAAAGAAATCCATTAATAACTACTACCTATGGAACTGGTCAGTTAATTAAGGCAGCATTAAATCAGGGGTGTAGAAAGATGATTATCGGTATCGGAGGAAGTGCCACCAATGATGGAGGGGCAGGTATGGTTCAGGCTTTAGATGTTCGCTTGTTAGATAAACAAGATAAAGAGATTGGTTTTGGAGGCGCTGAATTGATGAACATACATCATATCGATATCAGTCAAATGGATCAACGAATTTCCAAATTGGAAATTTTAGTAGCATCTGATGTAAAAAATCCTCTCTGTGGTCATTCTGGGGCTACCAGGATCTATGGTCCACAAAAAGGTGCAACTGAGGAAATGATGGTTATTTTGGAGGAAGCATTAGCCCGTTTTGCCCACATAATAAATAAAGCGTTACACAAAGATGTCAAAGATATTCCAGGTGCCGGAGCTGCAGGAGGTTTGGGGGCAGGTCTTATGGCTTTCCTAGATGCTAAATTAAAACCCGGAATTGAGATAATCATTGAAGCGGTAAAATTAGAAGAAGCCATGAAAGATGCTGATTTGGTCATTACCGGTGAAGGAAAAATTGATATTCAAACTATCTATGGCAAAGTACCTGTAGGGGTTGCAAAAATTGCTAAAAAATATCATGTTCCGGTGATGGCAATTGGCGCAATTATTGATCAAGATGCAGAAATTGTACATAAATACGGTATTGATTTCTTGGTAAAAGTGAGTGATCCTCCTATGAGTTTAACCGAACATAAAAGCAAAAAAGTTTGGCTGATCAAGAAGAGTATAGTACAATTTTTAGAGAGAAAGAAAGAAGCTTTTAATTGAGTCTTGATAAAGCAATTCAGAGTATCCAATTTGGCTGGAACTCCCTATCTGTTAAGGTAGGGATGAGAGAAAGTTCCCGGTAAGTCGAGACAAACAATAGTCTGGCAAAGCGACTCCCACGCCTGCAAAGGCGCGGGAGTCTAAGGGTAATTATGGCCCGGGTTTTAGAATAAAATTACACTCAAAGACCTGACTAATGTTCTGGGAACCAGCCGGGAACTGCATACCGCAATGCCTCTTTGCGCCCAGGTAATGGAAATGATGCAGACCCTTATAGCGGATGGTTATTCAGAGATTGATCACGGTGGACTGGCTTTGTTTTATGAGAAATTAAATAGTATAGTTGAAAAAATGAAAAAAGTGATCGTAGAATTTAATAAATAAAAAATTGAAATTAAATTTCTAAAAGAAGCTAAAATTTTATCCATGACTGCTCCCAAACCATTTTTCTCGTGCTTTTCAAATTCCAGAAGTATCTGAGACTAAAAAGAAACCATAATTTAAAAAAATTGAAATTTATATAACGTTATGTTATTATATAAATGTCAACGATGGCATTATGATAAGCAATGAGAAATTACACGATTTTATTTATTTTACAAAGAAAGCGATTAAGTAAAAATTACAACTATATAAAGATTATAGAAAGAAATTGATTGGAGAAATTTTTCATATAAAAAAAGCTTAGAAGAAAGATTAATAATTATATGACAACTTTTAGGAGGCGATTTCGATTAAAGAATATACGATTAAAGATATTGCAAAAATTGCCGGTGTTTCCCCGCGGACGATTTCCAGGGTAGTAAATGAAGAAGAAAAAGTAAAGAAAGAAACAAGAGATAAAATATTAAAAATCATTAAAACAACTGGGTATCAGGTTAATCTTATTGCTAGGTCACTCAGAAAAAAAAGAACCGGGATTTTGATGGTCTTTGTAGAAAAAAACACGGCGAATTATATGGGGAATTTTCATAATATTTTTATCCAGTATTTAGATAGTGAAGCTAATAGATTAGGGCATAAATTAATAGTTTCAAAGTCTTCAGCTTATAAAGTTGAAGAAAATAAATATGATGGTTTCTATTTGCTGAAAAATGGCTTTGCAGACGGCGCAATAATTTTTGACACTCGGGAATTTGATCGCCGGATTGACTATCTAATTAAAAGGAATATCCCTTTTGTTATTATAGGTAGAGATAATGTCTATGAATCTACTTCTTTTGTTAACCTTGATAATGTTAAAGCAGGTTATTTAGGGGCTGAGCACCTTATTAAAAGAGGAAATAGGTCTATCAGATTTTTTCTAGGAGATGAAAATTTTACTGTAAATCAGGATAGGACAAAGGGATTTATTCAAGCCTGCAATGATTATCATATCAAGGCTGAATTAATACATATTGATTATGGGATTAGGAGCCCTAAGATGGCTTATGAAAAAATGAAGGAAATTTTAGAAGAAGAAGTTCCTAGCGCTGTTTTTATCTCTGGTGACCAGAGAGCAATAGGTGTTTATCATGCTATTCAGGAAAAGGAGTTAAAGATACCCCAAGATATTGCGGTGCTCGGAATTGATAATATTCCATTGTCGGAATACTATTATCCAGCCCTAACAACTATTAGTCAGCCTGTAAGAAAGATGGCTAAAGGAGCAATAAAAATTTTAGATCAACAGTTAAAAGATCCTAAGAACTATAAAAATCAAAGAAATATTTTTCAACCAAAATTAGTTATCAGAAACTCTACTTAGAGCAATAAAATTTTATTAAACGAATATTGTATTATTAATGGTTATAAACGTAAACAACCCACTTTACGCACCAAGAAGGGCTGCTAAAATATATGGATCTTAGAAAGGAGGGATGAGATAGAGAAAAATAATTGTTTTTTTTAGAAAGAATATTAAAATATTTAAAGGAGAAAAAAAATGAGAAAAAGTATTGTATTATTTTTAATTCTGGTTATGATTTTTAGCATAAGCGTCTTTGCTTTTGCACAAAAAACTGTTGTGGAATTCTGGACTACAGACAATGAAAAATCCAGAGTTGATGTACAAGAAGCAATAGCAGCAGATTTTATGAAGCTCCATCCGGAAATTGAAGTAAAGGTAATTGCAGTTGATGAAATAGACATCCCTAAAAAACTTGCAACTGCCAAAGCAGCTGGAAGATTACCCGATGTCTGTCGTTTCGGATTAGAATATGTAGCTGGTTTTGCCTTAGATGGATTATTAGACGCTAAAGCTGCTACTATGGCTATTGCCGATATGGGTTATGCTAGTTTTTACAAAGGTGCTTTAGATCTTGTTCGTTCCCCGGTAGAAGGCATATGGGCAGCTGTACCTATTGATGGATGGGTTCAGGGAATATGGTATAGAAAAGACCTTTTTGCTGAAAAGGGATTAACTGCACCTAACAGTTGGGATACAATTTTAGAGGCAGCTAAAGCTTTTTATGACCCGGCAAAGGCTATGTATGGAATAGTAATTGGGACCGACCCGGGACAGGTATTCACCCAACAGGTATTCGAGCCTTTTGCCCTATCTAATGGGGCAACTGGTTTTGATAAAGATGGTAATATTGTTATGAATACCCCAGAAATGGTGGAAGCCTTAGATTATTATACTAAATTAGCTGCCTATGGTCCTCCGGGAGCTTGTTACTGGAGAGAAGCCAGGCAGTATTATATTGTAGGCCAAGCAGCTATGATGTTCTATTCCCCCTATATAATGGATGATATTGCCGGATTAGTAGAGGCATATCAAGTTACAGTTCCGGACTTAGCTAAAAATACTGGCTTTTGTCCGATTATAGAAGGACCTAGCGGAATCAAGGCTTCTTACGGACAGTTAGTAACCTTGGGAATCTTTAAAGATACAGATACGGAAGCAGCAATTGAATTCGTAAAATATGTCTTAGGACCAGGATATGTAGATATTCTCTTTATGAGTCCGGGAGGAAAGGTTCCTGTTCGTAAAGCTGTGGTAGATGAATGGTTAAAGCATGATGTGTTTAGCCTTTATGCTCCAGAAGTAGTTGCAGATGTAGCGGGTGGCATGAGTATGATTCAAAGATGGGGCTTTATGGAAGGGAAGATTGTACCATTAGTTTCTGATGTCTATGGTAGATTGTTAGTCCCGATAGTAATAGAGAAAATTTTAATCGGTGACATGACCCCAGAACAAGCAGCTGCCTGGTTGCAAGAACAGACTGAGGCATTAAAATAATAGATATCAAATAATTAAAAATTAAAGCAAAATTTTTTAATCTTATAAGGACTATGCAGTTAAAATAAAATTAGCTGCATAGTCCTGCTTTTGAGTGGAGGTAAAGATGAGAAAAATAAATACTCTTACTCTTCAACAAAGAGAAGCGCGCTTGGCTTACTGGTTTGTTGTACCTACTTTTGCTATTGTTTTTGGATTGGTAATATATCCTGCACTTTATAATATATGGATAAGCTTTCATGAAGTTACTTTGGGAAATCTTGGCGAAAGAGGAGCACCTTTTGTAGGATTGCAAAATTATTTTAGAGTTGCGAAGGATTTTATGTTTAAAGATGCTTTAAAAGCAACTATTATTTATTCTTTCTTGGGGAGTATTTTATCCATTGTTTTAGGCTTGGCAGCCTCTCTATTATTAAATAGAAAATTTAAGGGAAGAGGATTAGTAAGAGCTATATTTTTATTTCCTTATATTGCTCCGGTTGTTTCAGTGGCTTTTATTTGGAAATGGCTGCTTAATCCGGTAAATGGAGTAATTAGTTGGGCTTTAATGAGCAGCGGTATATGGTCCAAACCTGTTGCCATGCTTTCTCAAAAGGGATGGGCGATGTTTATAGTAATTTTATTTCAGGGTTGGAGATATTTCCCCTTTGCTATGTTAATGATATTGGCTCGGCTTCAGGCTATCCCTAATGAATTATATGAAGCAGCAGATATAGATGGGGCAAATATAATAAAAAAATTTTTTTATATAACCATACCTGAATTAAAATACGTATTAGGTACTTTATTTTTATTAAGATTAATGTGGACTTTTAATAAATTCGATGATATCTACTTACTAACCAGTGGAGCTGCAGGGACTAAAGTACTACCTGTGCTTACTTATGAGTTTAGTTTTGGCATGCTTAATTTTGGTTTAGGTTCAGCTAC
>JAHIPR010000098.1 GCA_018903015.1 bacterium | reverse complement strand
GAATAGCGGGCTTCTTTACCGGTATAGCCCACTCCCGCTTTTACTTCCATCTTTTCTTTTTTCTTCTTGCCTCTATGCTGTAAACTAATATAGGTAGCATCTGCTTCCACGTAGGCAGTGTCGGGTGCCTCTTTATCCGGGTAATCCAAGTTCTCTATCTGTCTTAACTTTTTCTCCTGGTTTTCTATGATTAATTTGCCCTCTTTTAATACTGATTGTCTTATGGCTTCATGAGAGCGGAAGTTCCCCAGTAAGAGTCTAGCGCAAGTTACTACCTCCCGGTAAGAGGAAAGAGCAGAAAGAAAACACTCTATCCTGGCTCGAGATAGGCTGATGCGTTGGTTTTTAACTATACTTAAGGCCTCATCTAAGAGATAACAACTTTTAGCAGTCTTCTTGTCTTTATAACGGGTACGGGAATAGAGGATATCACCAAAACGGGTGAGGAAGTATTTTTCCCTTTTACCGGTGTTTTTAAGTTTCCCTCTTTCTCTCTTATTACGCAGGTAGCTATCTACATCGGTAAGGGCTTTTTCAAATACTTTACGGGCAATATTTTGTAATATTTCAAAGAGCATATTTTCTAAGATATCAAAGGTTAGACCCTTAATAGGTATTTTAACCTTGACCTCAGGGAAAGTTATTGTTATAGTATCCATGGGTGTAGCTTACCTCCTTTTTGTAAAGGGTTTTGTTTTATATAGGTAAGTCTACACCTTTTTTTATATTTTTTTCAATATTTTTAAATTATCTAACTACCCCACTAAAGTTTACACTAACTGTCTTTGTGTAAAATCCTTCTTTTTTTTAAATAAAATATATACTCTTTTGCTTCACTTGTTCTCCGGTGATTTCCTGCCATACCTGGCTGTAAATAGCAATCTGTTTTTGATAGACCTCGGCCAGTTCAGGATAATCCTTCTTATTTTTTGGTCGATCAGTCTTATAATCCACTACCACCCAGCCATCGGCTTCCTTAAAGACCAGATCGATAGTTCCGGATAGAATAACCGGACAGGACTCCCGTTCTGCTAATTCAGCATAAAGAGGATGAGTGGGTTCAATATTTATGGTAAAGGGAACTTCACTATATTTAAGTTCGGCTTTTTTTAGGCGCTGATATAAATCGCTCTGTTTAAATTTTTGGATAATCTTCGCCAATTCCCCTTTTCTGTCTGGGGCTATCCCCTGTTTTTCCAGGGCTTTTTCTATATGCACAGATAATAACTGTTCATCAGGGTCTTCTTTGATTAAATAATCGAAAATTCTATGAACGGCACTTCCCCAGGCTGCTCCGCCAACATCGACCGTGGCGATCTTCCGGTGTTTATCTTCATCTTTAAAATCAGTGGGCTTTTTCTCACAGTAACTGCTTTTAGACAAATCCTTCATCCATTGCCCGCATTCTTTTTGAATTTCCCGGTAATCATCAAATAAAGATTTTTCTTTCTCTTCCTGTTCCTCTTTATATTTCTCTTTCTCGTCCTTTTCCTCTCCTCCGGACAATCCGATTTCCGGAACATTAATATTCATTTCATCCTTAATATTTTTCAGCAAAGGATGCCAGGGATTAGGGTTATTATTGCTCTTGTGATCCAAACTGCTGATCACCAGGAGGTTTTTGGCCCGAGTTGCCGCAACATAGAGCAGACGGATATCTTCTGCCTGGTTATAAGAAATCTCGCTCTGGCGATAATCCTCCCAGTTTTTGGGCTGAGCCAATCGTTTCCCCTTTCCCTGATTAAAAATATAAGTATTGGAACGGCAGACTAAAAAATGACCATACGGTTCCTGCCCGGTTCTTTCAATATAATAAATTGGTTCATGGGTAGCGGTATTGTAAGGAATGGCCAAAAATACCACCGGTGATTCCAACCCTTTAGCTTTATGTAAATTCATAATCCGAACCGTATTTTCTTCGGTCAGTATATCCAGCTCCTCTTCAACTCCGGCTTCCAGCATTTTTTCTAATTGGTCTACCATTGGGGCAAATCCTATAACTTCCCCCGCCTCTGCTTTCCTTAATTTCTCCAGAATGAAATAAAGCTCGCCACATTTATTTAGATTATAACCCTCTAAACAGGAATGTGAAAACAGGCCGGAATCAATGATAATCTTTTCCATAGCTGTAACCGGCGGAAGCTTTTGAGTCCACAGATGAAATTGCCTCAAACAGCAAAAAGCCCTATCCAAATTCTCCTTTAATTTAAGCTCTAATTTTTCGGGCACTTTCCCGTAAAAATCAAATTCCCCGCCTGCTTCTTTAAACCGGTATAAATCATCATCAGAAAATCCAAAGAACATTCCCCGCAAGACAGCGACAACAAGCACCTGATTTTCTATATCCCTCATTAAGCGGAACAGTTTTAATAATTCCCTTACCTGGTAGGATTCATTTAAAGAAGCATAACCTGAAACCGTAAAAGGTATCCCGTAGTCTACAAAAGTTCGGGCATAGATATCCATCCCGCCTTTATAGCGCAGAAGAATCATAAAATCCTTATAAGCAGCTTTGGGCGAAATCCCCGCCTCCATCTCCTTTTCTGTACGTGCCAGCTCAAACCCCTTATCAATCATGTCACGAATGATCCGGGCAATAGCCTGGGCATCCTGCCTGATAGTATCATTTTTATTACGCTCTTTAGAGATAATCATCTGCTTTACCCCGGTAAAGTTTTGCGGATCATCTTCCCGGACGGTCTGCATTGGTGAATATACCGCCTGGAATTTTCCCTGACCATTTAAAAATAATTCTGCAAACAGGGGATTAAGGTATGAACCGATGGAATGCAGTGAGCGGAAATTGGCCTGTAATCTCAAAACCTCCCCTCCCCCTTTTTCAATCAGCCCCTTTACCAGGTTATAAATGGAAATATCAGCCCGGCGAAACCGGTAAATGGATTGCTGGGGATCCCCTACCACAAATAAGGAACCAGGGCGAGGTATCAATTTCTGCCAGTTCTTTTCGTAAACATCCTGGCCGGTAAGATAAAAGATTATTTCCGCCTGAATGGGGTCGGTATCCTGAAACTCGTCTACCAGCAGGCATTTGTACTTTTGTTGAAAATATTTACGCGCCTCGGGGTAATCCCTTAACAGGCAAGAAGTCTTTAAAAGTAAGTCCTGAAAGTTAAGGATGGAGTTCTTCCGGCGAAGTCCGTGGTAATATTCCACCGCCGGCAGAACAAATTGGATGGTATAGATATAACAGTATTCCCTCCATTGCTCGAGGGTGGGATCGATAACTCTTTCCTTGAGTTCCAAAACGACGGAATCTCTGTATTCTTTTGCCTTTTCTTTGGAAATCCACCGGTTTAAAGTAACATTCCCCGGTTTGCCGAAATCCCGGTCAAAATTTTCCAATAATTTTATTTTATTATAATCTTCCTTGAAAAAATCATTAAAACCTTTCATCCTCTTTACGCTTTGGACTGCTTCCTGTAATTTGTCATAACCCTTTTCCGGCTCTTCATCCGGAATGTACTGACCGGCTTCCTTGCTAAAAGATACGATTTCTTTAACCGCCTCGTTTAAATCCGGTTTTGGTGATTCCTGAAAAAAGGGCTTAACTTCCGGGTAAGTACACACCATTTTATAACAATCCGCGAGTTCGGAAGGTTTTATACCCAACTCTTCCAGGTGCACCAAAGAAGGAGATTCTTTTATTTTAAGATTAAGTAAATATCTTTCCCAGGCCTCTTCTTTCAATAAAGTATCATCAAGGTCGTCAATTTCGACAAATTCCGGATCAAGTCCGACTTCAATCGGTCTTTCCCTTAACAGGCGGGCACAAAAAGAATGAATGGTTCCCAGGGTACACTGCTCCAGATTATAAAGAGCTTCTTTTAGGTAAGATTTTTCTTTTTCATCTTCTGTTTCCCGAAAGCTGTCTTCGATTTCCTGCTGGAATCTTTCCTTTAACTCAATAGCCGCTTTCCTGGTAAAGGTTATGGCGGCAATTTCATCAACTTTAAATTTCCCCGATCTGATCAGGGCAGCCATGCGGTGAATCAGGCTGGAAGTCTTCCCCGATCCAGCGCTTGCTTCGACCAGCATATTACGGTTCATTACTTTTACAATTTTTTCTCTATCTTCTCTATCAATTAATTTTTTAAGGGAATTGTCATTCATATTGTTCTTTTAATCTCCTTAAATTATCAAGAGCAGGTTCTTCGTCATATTTTTTTGCATTTGGTCCGCTTACTTCCATCACCTGATTTTGTTCCAGTATATCCAGATAATCCTTGCATAAAAAATCTTCTGCTTTTTGAGTCACGGCAAAATCTCCCCGGGCAACAATATCAAGTAATATATTTATTATTTCCAATACCCGTTCCCTTCTTTCTTCTCCGTAGAAATATTGCCTGCCCTGGCCATTCAATGTGGGAAAATAATAACCCGCTTCCGCAATTTTGGGAAATTCAGATATCCCGGCTTTAGCTAATATTATTTTAAGAGATAGTGCATAGAGGGCATGCTGAATCTGTTTCCCGTTTTGAAAATATTTGCTTCGGCTAAGCTCATAGGGAGTTCCGGTTTTATAATCAATAATACGATAAGTATCCTCATCTATTTTGTCTATACGGTCGATCTTCCCCTGAAAACTGATTGACCTACCGCCGGGCAGAGACAGCTCTATTGCCTTTATCTTGCCCAATTCCCCATTCCGGTTGTCCCGGGTTCCAAAAGCAAGTTCCAGATAAGCTGGTATTTCTCCTTTATATTTTTCTTCTTCGCAATGTAGAAAGAAACGGCAGGAATCAAGTATCTCTTTACTCTCATGCTGGTAAACCAGATTATTGGGAGGTGCCAACCTCTTTCTTTTTTGTTTCAGCTGGGAAAGTGTAATCTCTTCCAAGATAGGCCAGTGGTTCTTATAAGATGGCGAAACAAAAGTTCCGGCCGATGATGCTTTTTTTAACTCTCCGTAAAATTTCTCGAAAATTTGATGAAAAATAATTCCTTTTTCCGAAGGTTCCAGCCATACACCCGGGTTTTCGACCATTTCTTTGGGCGGCACTATTTTCAGAACATATTTTAAAAAATATAGATAAGGGCAAAAGGCAATCAATTCCAACCTGGAGCTTGACATTATTAATCCACGGTTAAGACGGGGGTCTACCCGATCAGGTTCCACATTTACTTTTCCATTAAACCGGTTAAGCTCTTCTTGTTCCCTCTGCCGGGCGGCATAAAAACCCTCGGACAGGGCAGGATAAAAACGCTCAAAAAGGGGAGCAATATCTAAAAGGTTATGTCTTGTGGAATATAAGAACCAATCTGCGGAATCAAGAATTTCCTGGAGCTTGCCTGGAATGAACCCGGAAGTATCTTGAAAACTGCGGTAAAAATCAGAATAATCTTTCTGCTCATCCCCGGTTTTTAAACGGTATAGCTGCAGCATTAAACTCGATGGGGCTAATTCTCGGTTATCCTGAGTATCAAAACGGGAATAGGAAAGAATAATTTTGCCTTTAAGAGAAGCAATTAATTGGAGCATCTTGTATCGGCTTTCATTATCTTTTCCTTTGTCTTGATTCATGCGGCCGGTATTTTTTTTCTCAGCATCCAGTAAAATAGATCCGTCGTGCGCTGAATCGGGAAATTTGGCAGAATCCATTCCTACAATAAAATTATAAGGGCGATTAAGCCAAATTCCTTTTTTGTAGCTGGCTGTATGCAGAAGGCCTCCTCTCGGTTCCGAGCAATTAACCCTTTCGTTTTTAATAAAATCAGCTATCAGGGTGAGGACTTCATTTACGGGCATATTAGGAAGAGGATAGTCACTTTCGATAAAAACAGTTAACCTCTCTTTTATCTTCTTTATCGCTTCTTGGTCTAAATTATTTTCTTCATCTATCCTACTGTAATTAGTAACAATATTTATAAGCCCCCGGGCAACCTGCTTTGGTGAGATAGTATAATCAAAATTCTCTTGGGGTAATTCATGGAAAATTTGGGTTATAAATTCCCTGATCCAAAAAAGGTCTTTTATCTTTTTGTGATACCCCTCTTGCCTGTCTTCGGATACTTGCTCAATCTCACTTTTTAACTGTTTTATAATTAAATCCAATCCCTTGATATATCGATTCCTTTTATGCCCAATCGGAGAATTTCGCAGTAAAGAAGCCACTCGTTGGGGAGTGGGTATATCCGGATTTGACTGCTGGTTTTTAAACTCAAAATTACCCCCGGTGAGCAAAAAATATAATTTTGTTATACTGTAATTATCTCGTATCCAATCAATTAGAGCAAAAAACAGTTTCGCCGGAGAAGTATTTTTAATGCTTATCCCGTTGCCAAAAGTAATATGAAAGGAATATTGTCTGGACAGCTGATAAAGATATTGGGAATAGGGTTCCTGCACAGTATAAAAAATACTCACTTCATCTAAAGGAATATTTTGGGACTTTATCTTTCGGATAATCGTTTTTACTTCATTAAATTCTCCGTGAGACTGAATGAACTCAACATTAAATTTTCCAGGCAGATTGGATGATATCTTATTTATATTGTATAAATAATCAAGCAAGTTTTCCGGATAATTTTCTTCTTCTTTATCAGGTTCAGAGAAATAAAAAGAAGCTGGCTTTTTTAAGTTTCTTGGGGCGGGTAAATAGACAACCTTTACTCCCGGTAATATAATTTTCCGGAAAAAGATTTCCTCCAAATAATTCAATTCAATATTAGAGGGGACAATGAATGTCTCTTTTTTCTGCTGATTCTTTTTCTTATATTTAATTGCCTGAAGATAGATATCCGCCTCATCAATATAATTTTGCTTTTTTAATATTTTCTCATACTCTTGCATTATCTTAAGCAGGTCTTCGCTCTTTTGGGGGTTAACTATTGCAGGGTGCGGAAAATTTCGGGAAGAGAATCCTGCTATCCTCAGTTCTTTTATGGCCAGATAAATCGAGCGGCTGATTCCGGGAGAAAAGGTAGGAGGTTGAAAATAATCCAGCAATTTTTTCCGGGATAATTTCTTTAAAATTTGAAGCAGGAATATTTGGCCTAAAGAATTATCTAAAATTTTTAATTTATTTTTAGAGATATAATCATCACAGTAATCCCTGGCCAGGTCGAAAATAGTAGTGATATTCAGGTTCAACGCAAAAAAGCCTTCTCTGGATAAGCTTTTTTTAAGGGCGTTGCCATCCAAATAAGAAGGCATAATTAAATTTTTACTGCCGGTTAAATTCTCCCGGCATATTCTCTTTAAGGGAGCTAAAAATGGATGCATATAATTGTAACCCCCGAACTCCCGCACTAAATATAATAAAAGGAAATTGGAAAGCACTTTCATCGATATAAAAGGGAATTTTTAATTTATCTAAAATTCTGGAAGCATTGGACTTTTTCATTTCTGTAACTCATAATTATTATAACTTCTGATTTGATTTATTTCTTTTCGTTCTTTATGTTCTATTTCGTCGGATATCGGATAGCCCATAGTTATAATAAGTTCAACTCTTATTTGTTGGGGAATATTAAGCAGCTTTTTTACCCCCCTTTCATTAAACCATCCCAGCATGCAGGTTCCCAATCCTTCTTCTACTGCCTGAAGACAAAGGTGCTCGGCAGTAATTCCAATATCGATTAAACTAAATTGCTTATCCTTAACTGCACTGCCAATTCTACTAAAAAAACTTGATCTTTCTGAAAGTAGTAGAATTAAAACGGGTGCTTGCAAAGAAAATCGATTGAAAGATATAACTCTATCAAAAGTATTTTTTGCCACCGTTTCTTTTAGTTTTGGGTCATCTACTACAATAAAGCTCCAGGGCTGAGAATTGCTGGCTGAAGGAGCAAGCCGCGCAGCCTCCAGACAGTGCTCAATTTTCTCCCGCTCAACAGGTTTATCCAGATATTTTCTTACACTCTGTCTTTTTTTTACTAAATCTAAAAATTTCACTAAATCCCTCCACGGGAACAGATAACCGTCCCCTGTTCTTTTTTCTGTATTTTTACACTTTTTGAAT
>JAHIPR010000007.1 GCA_018903015.1 bacterium | reverse complement strand
TATTTTTTAAATATTTTATTCGGGCTTTCTTGGAAAGTATTAATACCCCCGCGAATAGTGGCAGAGCCCATTCAAATATTTATCTATACCTATACCATAAATATAATTTTAAAGAGGAATATTTTAATTACCAGATCACATAAGATTTAGGATTTACTAATTTAATCAATATTATCTTTAGCCATTATAGTTAAAGAGGAACGAGAGGAGACTTACAATTTCAAAAAATATAAACAATAAAAATATAAATTTAGAAAACAAAACTATGAAAGCAGCTGTATTTTATGCACCTGGCCAGGTAAGATTAGAAGAAATTAATATTCCCGATATCGGTCATGACGAAGTTTTAGTAAAAGTGAGAGCCGCACTTACCTGCGGAACAGATCGTAAAACCTACTTGAGAGGGCATCACTTATTTAATCCGCCTTTTATTTTTGGGCATGAGTTCGCTGGTGATATAGTAGAAGTAGGCAGTAAGGTAAAAAAATTTAAACCGGGAATGAGAGTAGCAGCCGCTAATTCTGCCCCTTGTAATTCCTGTTTTTACTGCAAAAATGGTGAACATAGTTTGTGTGATAGTTTATTTATTCAATTAAGCGGCGCTTTTGCAGAGTATATAAAAATTCCCGGAATAATTGTTTCCCAAAATTTATTGTTATTTCCTGAGATAGTAAGCTATAAAGAAGCAGCATTCTTAGAACCCCTTTCTTGTGTGGTACACGGAGTAGAAGAATCGAAAATTAAATTAGGTAACACAGTGGTTATAAACGGAGCAGGTCCGATAGGTTTGATGTTCTTGCAAGTAGTTAAATTAAAGGGAGCAAGAGTTATTATAACCGATACACTTGAGGAGAGATTAAAATTAGCTATAAAGTTGGGGGCCTATAAAGCAATAAATGTTGCTAAAGTGCAGAATCCCGTTGAAGAAGTAAAAAAATTTACTGAGGATAAGAGAGGAGCAGATGTAGCCATTGAAGCAGTTGGGTTACCAGAGGTTT
This sequence comes from bacterium, assembly GCA_018903015.1. The sequence goes on along the minus strand of JAHIPR010000007.1, from coordinate 8,975 downwards.
GGGAACAGACTATATCAATGGTAAGAAAGGGAGGAACGGTAAATCTTTTTGGGGGATGTGAAAGAGGAACGAAAGTTTCCATTGATACCAGTTTAATTCACTATTCCCAAATAAACATAAAGGGAGTTTTTCATCATACACCCGGGTATGTTAAAGGAGCTTTAAATTTAATTTGTAATAAAGCGATTGATATCGATTCGCTAATTACTGACGAGCTTCCCCTTAGCGAAATATCTACCGTAATAGAGATGATGTTGGCCCATAAAGGCATTAAAATAGCGGTGATACCCTAAAGAGGTATATCGTATGTCGTATTTCGTATATCGTTAATTGGTTAGGTGGTTACTTGGTTAGTTGGTTAAGAGAACAGAGGGAAAAAGCCAAATGCGTATCTCGTATTCTAGCGAATAGCATAGAGCATGTACAATTATTTGTCCAGTTACCCGGTTAGCCAGTTTACCAGTTAAAATAAAAGTTACAAGTTGCAGTTTCGCGCTTCAAGAAAGCGAGCAGGAGAATATTACACACACCTTGATAGCGTAAAAGAAAGAATAAAAGGACAGAGAGATGAAGGCTTTAGTTAAATACGGGAAAGGTGAAAATGATATAGAATTAAGAGAAATCCCCGAACCTGTTCCTCAAGCGAATGAAGTAAAAGTTAAAGTGAAGGCTACGGGAATCTGCGGAACTGATCTTTATGGTTATTCAGCCCTAAAACCTCCGGTGGTATTAGGACACGAAACTGCCGGGGTTGTGGTAGAGGTAGGGGAAGAAGTAAAGGATATAAAAGCAGGGGACAGAGTTACTACTGAAACTACTGCCTATATCTGTGGCCAATGTAAATTTTGCCAGAGCAAAGATTATAATTTATGCATTTATCGTAAAGGGTTGGGATCCGCTGTTAACGGGGCTTTTGCTGAATATTTTGTGATAAGAAAAGAAAGCATCCACCAAATTCCTCCTCGTATTGATTTTAATTCCGCTTCTCTTTTTGAACCTTTATCTTGCGCTACCCATGCAGTAATGGAACAAGCTAATTTATTACCCCATGAAACAGTTTTGGTATTAGGACCGGGACCTCTGGGGTTGTTAACTGCTCAAATTGCTAAGTCTTTAGGAGCAAAAGTAATTATTTGTGGAATCGAAGGTGATGAAAAAAGATTATCTACAGCAGAAAAAATTGGAATTAATCAAATTTTTAATATAAAAAAGAAGGATATTAAAAACTATTTGTCGAAATTAACAGATGGGTATGGCGTAGATGTGGTTTTTGAATGTTCCGGCTCCGTTGAAGCCGTGGAGTATGGATTAAATTTTATAAGGAAAGGGGGTAGATATATTCAGGAAGGAATTATCCACCAACCGATTCAACTTAGATTTGATCAAATCTTATTTGACAAAGAGCTGAGTATTATTGGTTCTCGTACTCAGAAACCTTCTTCCTGGGATAAGGCAATAAATCTGGTAAACGAAGGGAAGGTAAATTTAAAAGAATTGGTTAGTGATATACTTCCCTTAAGTAACTGGAAAGAAGGTTTCAGGCGAGCAAAGAAAAAAAATTCTATTAAAATAGTTCTTCAGCCGGATAAGTAATATTAAAAAAATTCAGGTAAAATTTTAATAACCTAGTAGGCTACGAGATTATTGCTTAGTATCGCTTTTCCATTTAGTTGTTAGTGAATAAACCTAGCGTGAAGCGTACAGCGTTTAGCGTATAGTAAAACAAGCGGATAGCGTTTAGCGTAGAGCGTGTAGTTAGGAAAGATAGAGTCAGAAGACAAAAAAGATAGGTTCATGCTACAGTTTACACTCACACGAAAGTGGGTGCAGAGATGATAGAAAAGTGTGTAGCTCTATGTTCTAAGCTATTATGCTATACTTATCTTCACTCATCACTCATTACTATATTTACTATACGCTCTACGCTAAACGCTATACGCTAGTTTGTACGAGATACGAGATACGAATAGGGCTTACTGAAAAAGGAAATTCCTATACAACATAATATATTAGAAGGGGGAAGGAAAAATGATAGAATTTAATCTCGAAAAAGGTTTAAAAGGAATAGCTCAAACAATGGTGAATGAGGAAAATTCAGCGGAGAGATTTGCCAGACCTATGCCACCTGCCTTTGCCACTCCCATGTTAGTTTCCTTAATGGATTTAGCTGCTATAAATGCAGTAAAAAAAAATCTTCCGGAGGGTTATATTTCAGTAGCTACTAAAATATCGATTACTCATTTAGCTGCTACTCCGCTGGGTATGACGGTTACTGCCGATGCGACCTTAATTGATATTTTTAAAAATCGATTAACCTTTCAGGTAAACGCTTTTGATGAAGTGGAGAAGATAGGAAAAGGGACTGTAGAAAGATATATTATAGATTTAGGCAAATTTACCAAAAATATACTGGAAAGAAAAAAACCGCGAGAGGTTGATTTTTAATTGATACTCACTTAGCAGGGTAAACTACAGCGAGAATCAAATGGCTTAGTAGATATGGATTGGAGTTTAAAGTAGTGGCAAAAGAAAAATTAAAAGTAGGATTAGCTTTGGGAGGAGGTGGAGCCCGAGGTCTTGCTCACATAGGAGTATTAAAAGTTTTAGAAAAGGAAAATATTCCCATTGATTTAATTACCGGTACCTCAATGGGGGCTATTATAGGAGCAGTATATGCCCTAAAAAAAGATATTTCTGCTATAGAAAAAATTACCGAGAAATACTCTAAAATTAGTGAATTTAATATAGACTTATCTTTTTGCGAAACAGAAAGAAAAGATAAGCCTTTCTTTTTGAAAAAAATGTCTGATTTCTTGAAAAAAGGTTATATTCTCAATCTTGAACTCACAAAAAAATATATAAATGATGGGGAAGGACTAAGAAAGGTTATTGAGGAATTAGTGAATAATAAAACCTTCGAAGACACCCAAATCCCCTTTGCTGTAGCGGCCACGGATTTAGTAAAGGGAGAAAAAATAATTATAAGAAGAGGAAAATTGTTTGATGCACTTTTGGCCAGTGCTTCTATTCCGGGAATGTTTCCTCCGGTAATATTAGATAAGAAAATTCTAGTTGATGGAGGGATAGTCGATGTAGTGCCGATAGAAGCAGCTCAATCGTTAGGAGCAAATTTTGTTATCGCGGTTAGTGTGAGCCAAACTATTAAAAAGAGGGATGGATTTAATAATGCTGTAGAAATTCTTTTTCGGTCTGATTCTATTACATCTTCCGAATTAAGAAAATTACAATTATCTTTTGCTGATGTAGTAATTACTCCTAAAGTAGGACGTTTTCATTGGTCTGATTTTTCTAAAGCTGAACAATGTGTTCGAGAAGGTGAAATAGCTGCTCAAAATACTATTCTAGAATTAAAGAAAAAATTGAAGAAAGTAAAGCCAAGCTGGTGGGAAAGATTATTTTATTGAAGTTTCTTTATCTTTCTTTTCTTCGATCTTAGAGTCTGGCTTTTTGGAAATTTCTTTCTTTTCTTGCCCTTCTATTGAGGAAGCGGCTATTCCTTTCTTTTCCGATTGATAACTACTATTTCGATTATCTGTACTATAATATCCATTGCCCTTTAATATAAAGTTCGCATTTTTGCTTATTAATCTATAGACTTCTCCATCACAGCTTTTGCAATTTTTAATGGGATCTGCTGTAATGGATTGGAATTTTTCAAAAGTATTCCCACATTTTTTACATTTATACTCATAAGTTGGCATAATTAGGTTCCCCTTTTAAATTTCTAATTGTATATTTTATATCAGTTTACATTTTTGTCAAGATTTTTCTTCCGCTTGTTTCGCATTCTTGCCAAAGCAGGCAACAGGTAATCTATTTCCTTTATATTATTACGACAAAACAACCTTTTATTTTCTTAATTAATAAAAAAGGAAAACATGGAAGCTCAGGGGTAGAAAAATTAATAAAAAAATATTATTATAAAAAAGGGTTTTTAAAAATTATATAGAATATTAATTATAAGTTCATTTTTTTTAAAAAGTGTTTTTATTCTATTTATGCATCTTTACTTAAATAATTTAATATAAAAGCAGTAGTATAATCCCAATAAAATAAATTAAAAAGGAGAAATGATTATGACTAACAAATTTAAAGTTTTGGGTCTGATTGTAAACCTATTTTTATTGTTTGCTTTTTTATTTGATTTTGCCTATGGAAATCCCTTATTGGAGGTAATTCCAGAAAAGGTTATCGGGGTTTTGGAAATAAAAGATGCAGAATTAATAAAAAGTCTCTCTGAATTAGATATGACGAACTTTGCGCCAGAAGGAGAAGAAAGTCGTGAAATACAAGGTTATACAATGACCAGAGAAGAGATAAAAGAAGAACTGGGATTTGATGTCCTGGACCCGTTATTTTTAGAGAATATCTTTTCCGGTGGTGCAATTCTCTCTTGTTTGGGTGTTTCTGTAGGAGGAGTCCCTGAAGTGTTGCTTGCTTTATCTCCTTCTGATAGCCGTGCTTTTACTAAGTTTGTGGGAGCTATTGAGGCGAAAAATGATTTAAAGGAAGAAGTATCAAATTATAAAGGCATTGACATAGTAAATATAATTCTCCCTGAAGATGCAGATTTAGAACCCATAAAGTCCATTTCTTACGCTTTTTTAGGGGATACTTTAATTATCGGAGGAATTTGTCACCGGTTAAAAAAGCTATAGAAGTATTTCAAGGAGATAGTAATTCCCTTCTTGAAAATTCAGAATATAAAGAACTAAAAGTGAAAACCGAAAAGAAAGTTGAACCTTCAAGTTTCTTTTTATGTTTGTTTGGTCAAGAGCTCTACCAGGTGTTAGACGAATTAGTTGAAGTAGTTGAAGAAGTAGAGTTAGCTAAAACTTTAAAGGATTTTCGGGATTCTTTAGTGGATATGGGCACTATAAGTGGAGTGGGGGGCTATCAGGAAAAACAGTTTAAGGTCTATATGATTGCTCAAATAGCGGAAAAATATTTTGATGTACTTAAAGAAGCAGATATAAGCAATCTACAGTCACTTTCCATGTTTCCTAAAAATACATTCTTCTGCCTGGTTAGAGATTAGTTATAAATAAAAAAGCAGAAAAATTATAAGAAATTCCTGGATTTTATAAAATTGGAATTCTTAAGACTAAGATGGTAATATGTACACATATTATTAATTTTTTAAGTTAGTCATTTTAAATGAGCTTAATATATTATAACCTAAATATATATTTAAAAAGTTGAAAAAGGCAAACTATCCGAAAGGGCAGGACGCAAAGTTATGGGTCTAAGGCATTTTTCGCTATAATTGCCAAACTACCAACTTTTATTTTTTTAGGAGATGAACCAAATGGGAGACAAAGATAAAGAACAGTTGCAAAATGAATTAATGGAATTACGTAAGAAGATTACTGAGTTAGAACTTATAAAAGCCAACCAAAAACAAACAGAGAAAAAATTAACAAAATCTAAAGAGCTGTACCGTTTAATTGCTGAAAATACCGGTGATGTGATTACTTTACACAATTTTAATTTACAAGCAACATTTACTTATATCAGTCCTTCAATGAAAGATGTTAGCGGATATGAATCTGAAGAATTACTCGGCAAATCCCCTTTTGAATTTATCCATCCTGATGACAAAAAGAAATTATTTCCAAAATTAAAAAATTATATTAATGCTAAGGTAAAAAAGCTCTTCACTGGTAAAGAATTGACTGCCTCTAGGAGAATCGAACTTCGCTTTAAAGATAAAAATGGAAATTGGCGCTATGTCCAAAGCACAGGAAATATTTTAGGAAATCAACTGCTTTTTATCACCAGAGATATTACTGACCAGAAGAAAGTTGAAGAAGCTCTGCGTATAAGACAGCAAGAATTCGCCAGTCTGTTTGGGAGTAGTCCTGAAGCTTTAGTTTATACAGATGAAAGAAGTAATATTTTAGATGTAAACCCCCGCTTTACTGAGCTTTTTGGCTATACCTTAGAGGAGATTAAAGGTAGAAATCTGGATGACGGGATGATTCATCCGCCTGATAAAATAGAAGAGGGCAAAGAGCTGAGCAGGATAGCCAAATCTAGGGGTCATTTTAAATATGAAACTATCAGGAAAAAGAAAGACGGTACTTTATTTCCTGTCTCCATATCTGGTTCTAATATCACTATTGATAGTCAATTAAAGGGGATGTTAGTAATATATATCGATACCACTGAACGAAAAAATATGTTGGATAAATTGAGAAAGAGTGAAGAAAGATATCGCAATTTATTTCAGAATATGCCTGGAGCTTACTATCGTACAGATAGAGAAGGAAATCTTATAATGATAAATCCGGAAGGAGTTAAATTATTTGGTTATGATTCTTTAGAGGATATCTTAGGGAAAAATATAGCTCAGTATTTCTACTTTGCTCCAGAAGAAAGAAAAAAGTATCTTAAAGAATTAGAAAAGAATAAAGGGAATCTTAAAGATTTTGAGCTAACTTTAAAAAAGAAAGTTGGCACTCCCTTGGTGATATCTGATACTAGCCATTTCTATTATGATAAAGATGGGAATATTACTGGAGTAGAAGGCATTTTTGTAGATATTACTGAACGTAAACAAAATGAGACAATGCAAAAAGTCCTATACAATATATCCAAAGCCGCCAACTCCCCCATATCTCTTAATCAACTTTATAAAACTATCCACAAAGAGTTAGGCACCATCATCGATACTACCAACTTTTACATCGCCTTAGTGGATGAAAAAGAAGACAAGGTTTACTTTCCTTACCATCAAGATGAGATGGATGATAATTTCCCAATCCTTAACTTTAGTGCTTCAAATACCCTTACTACTTATGTTATAAAAACAGGTAAACCCCTGCTTAGTGATAATAGTCAATATAAGGAGATGATAAATCAAGAAATATTATCTCCTAAGGGTAGCACCACTCCACAGAGTATCTGGTTAGGAGTCCCCCTAAAGATAGAAGACAGGGTAATAGGCGCTATGGCAGTGCAAAGCTATACTAATTCTGAGCTTTACACCGAAAAAGACATCAAACTCTTAGAATTCGTTTCCTCCCAGGTAGCTACTGTTATCGAGCGTAAAAGCTCCGAAGAAAGAATCAAACACCTAAGCTTCCATGACTCCCTAACCGGTCTTTACAATCGGGCTTACTTCGAGGAAGAACTGGAAAGGTACAACTTTCCCCGTTACTACCCTTTAAGTATAGTGATGCTCGATGTCAACGGCCTAAAAGTTATAAATGATACCTTCGGTCATTCCGAGGGAGACCGACTCTTACAACACCTCTCCCAGGTGCTTACTTCCGTCTCCCGCCAGGGAGACATCCTGGCCCGTATCGGTGGAGATGAGTTTGCCATTCTCCTACCCTCTACCACCTCCGAACAGGCCCATGAGTTTTGTGAGAGGATTAAAAAGGCCTGTCAGCAAGATAAGATAAAGCCCATCTACTTAAGACCAAATATCTCTTTAGGTCATACTACTCAGGAAGGAGAATATAAAGATATCAATACTCTATTAAAAGAAGCAGATAAGAAGATGTATCAGGATAAACTCTTCAACGGTAAAAGCAGAGAAAAACATTTCTTAGAGGCCTTCCGCATCATCTTAGCTGAAAGGGACCCCCATACTCATCTTCATGCCCATAGACTCCAGGAGTTAGCCCTTTCTTTAGGTGAAAGGGTAGGGCTTACCGAGTACCAGTTAGGAAACTTAAAACTCTTAGCTCTCTTACACGATATCGGCAAGATCGGTATTCCGGATAGTATCCTCTTTAAGACCTATATCCTAATCCCTTCCGAATGGGAGAAGATGAAGGAACACTCCCGTATAGGATATCGTATGGCTAAGAACATCCCTGATTTTGCCCCCATTGCCCAGGAGATCCTCTATCACCATGAACACTGGGATGGTAATGGTTATCCGGATGGTTTAAAAGGAGAAAAGATTCCTCTTCTTTCCCGTATCATTTCTATTGTCGATGCCTATGATGTAATGCAGTCCCGTCGTCCTTATAAAGGTGCAGTAAGCAAAACCGAAGCCCTAAAAGAAATCAAAAGATGCGCCGGTACCCAGTTTGACCCCCAGCTGGTAGAGATATTCTTGAAGATAGTAAAAAATAAAGCGAGTAGAGAAAGAAAAGAACCTGACAAGGAACCGTTATCCGGTGCAAAATAAAGCATTCGTTTTTTACTGTGGCAAGGTTAATTATTGTGTTTATTGGGAAAGTCTACACTTTAATTCTTGATATTTTAACTCCTCTTTGATATATTAATGGTCATAGTACCCTTTTTAAAATAAATGACCACCCTCGGGATAAGCACAAATAAGGTTTCAGAAATTATAGAGAATTTATTTTGAAGTATAGGAAATATTATGATAGAGTCAGTCTTTACGTACCTGACATTTTTTATTTCTGCAGGTATTAGTTCTATGATCGGTATAGGCGGCGGAGTACTTTATGTCCCTATTTTATTAGCCTTTGGTTTTCCTTTTTATCAAGCTGCGGCAATTAGTATTTTTTTAATAATGTCTCTCTCTATTTCATCTTCATTAGTATATTATCGAGTTCAATTGGTAGATTGGAAATTAGCTTTAATAATCGAACCTTTGACTGCTATTATGTCCCTTATAGGCGGATATTATTCTTCCTTTATTCCAATTAAGGAATTACAAATATTATTCATTTTGGTTCTGATTGTTTCCGGATATTTTATGATAAAACCTATTAAAGAAATTCAAGATAAATTCATTAATGAGAAAAAATGGGGTTATTGGCTAATAAAATTTGGAGAGGATGAGTACTCGGTTAATCTTTTACTCGGACTTCCGATTACTGCTCTGGCCGGTTTAATGGCTGGTTTATTAGGAATTGGAGGAGGAATAATCGAAGTGCCTTTAATGGTTTTATTGCTGGGAGTTCCTATGAAGATTGCAGTAGGGACCTCATGTTTTATGGTAGGAATAACTGCTTTATTCGGTTTTT
>JAHIPR010000097.1 GCA_018903015.1 bacterium | reverse complement strand
GTGATATAATCACCAAAAATAGAATATTGAAGATTAAACTTTTTCGGGGCAGGGTGAGGTTAGACTAAAAGATAACCAATTCCCGACCGGTGGTGAAATTATTCTCCTCACAAATAATAGAGAATGCTGAGAGGAAGTAATAAGCCCACGAGCTCGGTATTCATCATTGTGAGTATCGAACAGATCTGGTGAAAAGCCAGAGCCGACAGTATAGTCTGGAAGGAAGGAGAAGTAATTTATTTTAAATAAGGATTATCCCCGAGAAAATATAATTTTTCCGGGGATATTTTATTTTAAGAAATATTTTAAAATTATAGGGGAACAAAAATAATTTTTTTGTTATTAGTTAAATTAGTAAGTTAAATAAAAAACCAAAGAAGGAGAATCTGTATGAAAAGTAAAAAAATTACCAGTATTTCTATATTAGTAGCCTTGTCCATAGTGGCCGGGTATTTTATTCATTTTCCAATTTTACCCCAAGCGCCATTTTTATTATATGATCCGGGGAGTGTATTTCTCCTGATTGGATCTTTTAAATTGGGTCCGAAAATTGGTGTTTTAATGTCTCTAATTACCGCTATACTTTTTGCTTTTATTTCCGGGCAAGGCGGTCCTTATGGTGCTTTGATGAATTTTTTAGCCACCGGGACTTTAGTATTTGTATCTTCTCAAATCTATTTCTTGTATCATAACAAGAAAGGAGCAATTTTAGGATTAATCTTGGGAACATTAGCAATGACCTTAATAATGGTTCCGGCTAATTTGATAATTACCCCTCTTTATTTAGGGGTTAATAGAGATATCGTAGTTAAAATGTTAATTCCAGCTATTATTCCCTTTAATCTTTTAAAAGGGATTATTAGTGGTGTCTTAACTTTCATTTTATATAAAAGGCTGTACCCTATAATAATTAGCAAATAAACCTAAATTATTTTTTTTGATATATTACAAAAATGATTATATAATAAGTTAAATCGAAAATTTAAAAGTTTTTTATATGATGTATGAGGTAGGGGTCGAATTTATTCGATCCGTGTTGTTTTCTTAATTCCTCTGGTGGGCACGATGCATCGTGCCCCTTGTACTTATTACACATTACTCATCACTGTTCTTGTTCGCGATACTCGATACTCAATACGACAAAAAGGGGAGGATAATTTTTATGAAGAATGTTGCCGTCCTGATGGCTGGTGGCCGGGGGCAAAGATTCTGGCCTCATAGCAGATTTGACACACCTAAACAGTTGTTATCTATTACTGGCGGAAATAGCATGATTAGAGAGACCATTAATCGCGTTTTACCACTAATTGATTTATCAGATGTGTTTATTTCTACCACGGAAGATCTCTTTGATAGCATAAAAGATGCTCTTCCTGAAATAGATTATCTAAATTATATCCTTGAACCAGTGGGTAGAGATACTGCAGCCTGTATCGGTTTAGCTGCAGTAGTTATTGAACATAGATATAAAGATCCTGACACCACTATGATTACACTTCCCATAGATCATATAATAAAAGATAGCGAAAAATTTTTAGAGGTAATTAAAGAAGCTTGTGCCCTTGCTCGTGAAACGGGTAATTTAATTACCATAGGTATTAAACCATCACGGCCAGAAACCGGATATGGTTATATCTGTGTAGACGAAGAAGTAGAAAAGACTGAAAATATTACCGCTTGTGTGGTGAAAAATTTCACAGAAAAACCAGATTTAGAAACTGCGAAAAAATTTATAAGCGAGAAAAATTATCTTTGGAATAGTGGTATATTTGTTTGGACTTGCATAGATATTTTAAATGCTATAAAAACAGAGATTCCCAAACTTTACAATGGATTAATGAAAATTAAAGATAGTTTAGGGACATTGCAAAAAAAACAAATCGTAAAAGAAGTATTTTATGGATTAGAAAAAATATCTATAGATTATGCGATTATGGAAAAAGTCTCTAATAGATTGGTGGTAAAAGGAGATTTTAGTTGGGATGATATTGGTTCCTGGACTTCGATGGAGAGAATTTTTCCTCAGGATAAAGATGGTAATGTAATTCAAGGTGGGCATGAAGGAGTAGATACCAAAGGATGTGTTATTGTAAACGATGAAGGCTTAATAGTTACTATCGGCCTATCTGATTTAATTATCATATCAAGTGGAGATATAAAATTAATTTATCCCAAAAAACGAGAAGGTGACTTAAAGAAGATAATTAAAAGGATGGCTAACAACGAAAAATATAAAAAGTATTTATAATTTCAACCCAAAAATTAAATAAAATGGTAAGGGGCACGATGCATCGTGCCCACAGGAGACATTAGGCAACAAAATGGCGAGGGCACAATTCATTGTGCCCCTACAAATAGCTCCTGATTTTTTTATCTTTATCTTTTTCTCTTTCGTTTTCTTTGCTATATACTTATTTCTTAACTCGATACTAAATTACGAATAATTTGACATTAGATTTTAACTATGGTATTTTAACAAAATAAAAATAATATGCTCTTATCAAGAGTTGGTGGAGGGACGGACCCTAAGAAGCCCAGCAACCTATGATGCTATAAACAAAGGCATTGTGTCGGTGCTAATTCCCGCGGAATTACAATTCCGAGAGATAAGAAAAAAATTACCTCTTCGGCATTGAAGAGGTTTTTTAATTTAGAATCAAAAAAAGGAGATGTTAGATTTGAAGAACAAATATTTATTTACTTCTGAATCAGTTACTGAAGGACATCCGGATAAGATTGCTGATCAAATATCTGATGCTATCCTGGATGCCATCTATAAAGAAGATCCTTACGGAAGAGTAGCAGTAGAAACTTTAGTAGCCACCGGACTGGTTATGGTGGCCGGGCAGATTACTACTTCTTGCTATGTAGATATTCCAAAAATAGTACGTAAAACCATCCGAGACATAGGTTATACCAGGGCTAAATATGGATTTGATGGTGATACTTGTGCGGTATTAACCTCTATTGATGAACAGTCTAAGGATATAGATCGGGGAGTGAGTAAATCACTAGAGGTAAAAGAAGTGGAAAAAGAAAAAAATGACATAGAAACTACTGGGGCAGGCGATCAGGGAATGATGTTTGGTTATGCCTGTAGAGAAACTCCCGAACTGATGCCCCTTCCTATAATATTGGCTCATAAATTAACCTATCGACTGGCAGAAGCAAGAAAAAAGAAGATAATTCCTTATCTTAGACCTGATGGGAAATCTCAGGTTACAGTTGAATATGAAAATGGAGAACCAATAAGAGTGAAAGCGATAGTAATTGCTGCCCAACATCACCAAGATATTCCCTATGAAACTATTCAAAAAGATATTAAAGAAAAAGTTATTAATTATGTTATACCTAAAAAATATCTTGACGAAAATACTAAATATTTTATTAATTCTACCGGAAGATTTGCCATAGGCGGCCCTCAAGCAGATACCGGTGTAACCGGCAGAAAAATAATTGTAGATACCTATGGAGGAGTGGGAAGTCATGGCGGAGGATGTTTCTCCGGAAAAGACCCCACTAAAGTTGACAGGTCAGGTAGTTATATGGCGAGGTATATCGCAAAAAATATTGTGGCTGCCGGATTGGCTGATAAATGTGAAATACAAATTGCCTATGCTATAGGAGTGGCTCATCCTGTCTCTATTATGATAGATACTTTTGGTACAGAAAAAATTAATCAATCGAAAATATTAGAATTAATCAAAAAATATTTTGATTTACGTCCGGAAGCAATAATAAGACACTTGAAACTGAGAAGACCTATATATAGGAAGACTGCTGCATATGGTCATTTTGGAAGGGAAGATGAAGATTTTACCTGGGAAAAGACCGATAAAGCGGAGACACTAAAAGAACAGGCAGAACTATAATCGTATTGCGTATCGCGTATTGCGCAAAGAAATAGTTATAGTATATACTGTAATAGCGTGGAGCGTTTAGCGTATAGCGTATAGCGTATAGTTAGGAAAGATGGAGCCAAATGTAGGGGCGGACCTTGTGTCCGCCATACTATTAACGACTATTACTAAATTCAATACTCAATACTCGATACAAATATGGTGTTTTGCATATTAGAGCTATCTCTGATAGAATAAAAAATATATTTAAGTAAATTTTTTCTTATTTTAAATAATTAGAGAGAGGAAGAATTTAGTTATATGGATATAAGAGAACTATTAACTATCACCAAAGAAAGAGAAGCTTCGGATTTGCATATCAGTGTTGGAATTCCCCCGATTCTACGTATAAACGGTAAATTAAGAAAATTAGATTTACCGGAACTAAACCGACAAAATGTTCATGAGATGATTTATAGTATGCTTTCCGATAAACAAAAAGATAAATATGAAGAACTTCATGAATTAGATTTTTCTTTTGAATTGGAAGATATGACAAGATTTAGAACTAATATTTTTAAAACTCGAAGAGGTGAGGCAGCTGCCTTTAGACTAATTCCTGAAAAAATAAAATCTCTTGCACAATTAGGCTTACCGAAAGAATTATCTATTTTCACTAAAAAAACAAAGGGTTTCGTATTGGTTACCGGTCCTACCGGAAGTGGAAAAACAACCACATTAGCAGCTTTAATAGATATTATAAACAAAGAAAGATATGAACATATTATAACTATTGAAGACCCTATTGAATTCATCCATAATCATAAAAACTGCGTTATAGACCAGAGAGAAGTAGGAATTCATACAGATTCTTTTGCCTACGCTTTACGAAGTGCTTTAAGAGAAGACCCTGATGTAATATTAGTGGGAGAAATGAGAGACCTGGAAACCATTTCTATGGCGGTAACTGCAGCTGAAACCGGGCATTTGGTATTTTCCACTCTTCATACTAACAGCGCAGCAGAAACTGTAGAAAGAGTAATAAATGTATTTCCTCCACATCAACAGTATCAAATTAGAATGCAAGTTGCCGAATCTCTTTTGGGTATTGTTGCGCAAACCTTAATACCTACCATTGATGAAGAGGGAAGAGTTCCAGCTATTGAATTGATGATTGCTACACCGGCAATTAGAAATATCATAAGAGAAGAAAAGATTCATCAAATGCCTGCAACCATTCAAATGGGCAGGAAGGATGGTATGATAAGTTTAGATCAATCTTTGAAGGAATTACTGGTAGAAGGGAAAATCAGTCGAGAAGAAGCCATTAAAAGGGCTATAGACAAAAAAGTATTTATGGAAGTCCGAGGAAGTTATTAAAATATAATATTTTTCAAAAATAGAAAATAGGAGAGTAGATTACCTTTTTAAAAAGCTTATAGAGAAGGTGATTGAAAGACCCCTAAAGAATAAATTAAGTTAAAAATTATAGTAAACTTAATCGGATAGCCCACGTTAATTGGCTGTGAAGTGGAATGGATTAATTACCATTCAAACAGGGTGGCACCGCGAGCAATTCTCGTCCCTGATGATACTTAATAGAAGTATTATCAGGGATTTTTTAATAATATTATCAATTGGAGCGAAATCAATCCATTCAAAATTTGTTTTATAGATTTGTGAATAAAATAAGTGTGGTAATGGGCTGAAAGGAGGAATATTTAGATGAAAGAAGAACAAGAAGAGAAAAAGCATCATCAAAAGTTAGGAGAGATGTTAATATACTATAAAATTATTACACCGAAGCAATTAGAGGAAGTATTGAAAATTCAGAAAAATAGGGAAAAAAGAATCGGTGAAATTTTAATTAGCCTGGGAAGAGTTACCCAAGATGAAATAAATTGGGTTTTAGGAAAACAGTTAAACCTTCCTTATGTTCAGATAAATGTTGACAACATTGATATTCAATTATCCAAAAATATTTCTGAAAATGCTCTTAGAAAATTTAAAGCAATACCCATAATGGAGTCAAATGATGAATTATTTGTTGCCATGGCTGACCCCACAGATGAAGAAGCTATCGAAATGATTAAAGAGGTTACTAAAAGAAAATTAAAATTAGTCTTAGCTTCCTTTGAAAATATTGATGAGACAATTAATCGAATATTTAGTAATAAAAATAGTTAGTAATCCAACTAAACGTAATTTACACTAACCAGAAAATAAATAAGTAACTAACCAGAAAATAAAGAGGAGGTTTAATATGGAAATAAAAGAATTATTAAATATAACCAAAGAAAAAAATGCTTCCGATCTACACCTTAATATAGGGATACCCCCGGTTCTTCGTATAAATGGAAAATTAGCCAAATTAGATTTACCGGAATTAACCCCGGAGATTACTCATGAAATGATATATAGTATTCTAAATGAAAAACAGAAGAGTGATTTTGAAAAAAATGGTGAATTAGATTTGTCTTATGAATTAAATAATGTTGCTCGTTTCAGGATAAATGTCTTTAAACATCGCCGTGGAGAAGGAGCTGCTTTTAGATTAATACCGGAGAAAATTAAAACCCTTTCTGAATTAGGTTTACCTCCGATTCTTTCAGATTTTACCGAAAAAGATAAAGGGTTAGTATTGGTTACCGGACCCACAGGAAGTGGGAAATCAACTACTATTGCCGCCTTGATTGATATTATAAATACAAAGAAATATATTAATATAATCACTATTGAGGACCCCATCGAGTTTATTCATTCACATAGAAATTGTCTTGTTTCTCAAAGAGAGATAGGCTCTCATACTAAATCATTTGCTTCTGCTTTACGTAACGCCTTAAGAGAAGATCCTGATGTGATTTTAGTTGGTGAAATGAGAGACCTCGAGACTATTTCTATGGCTTTGACCGCAGCTGAGACTGGGCACTTAGTATTCTCTACTCTCCATACAATTAGTGCGGCTGAAACCGTAGAAAGAATAATAGATGTGTTTCCTCCTCATCAACAAAACCAAGTAAGAATGCAGCTTGCTGGTTCTTTGCAGGGAATTATTGCCCAAACTTTATTGCCTACTTTAGATGATGCGGGCAGGGTTGCTGCCTTAGAAATAATGATAGCTAACCCGGCAATTAGAAATCTGATAAGAGAAGGAAAAACTTATCAAATTCCTTCTACTATACAGATTAGCAAAAAAGATGGCATGCAAAGTTTGGATCAGTCATTGAAAGACTTAGTTATGGAAGATAAAATTAGCCGTGAAGATGCCATGAAAAAGGCTATTGATAAAAAAGCATTTATGGAACATCACCATAATTATTAAAAGAAAAAGGGGTCAGGTCTCAACATTTGACATAACAACAGTAAAATTAGATTATGTCAAATGTGAAGACCTGACCCCCTAGGTAGAAAAAAGGAGAGGAAAATATTGTTTATTAAGGTCCCCAAAGGAACACAGGATATTTTACCTGAGGATATTTCAAAATGGTATTATATCGAAGATATGATAAAAGAGATACTAAATAAATATGGATACAAAGAAATAAGAACACCGTTCTTTGAATACACTGACCTTTTTGTCCGGGGAATAGGAGAATCTACCGATATAGTCACTAAGGAAATGTTTACTTTTCCCGATAGAAAAGGGAGGAGCCTTACTTTACGGCCTGAAGGAACAGCACCGGTGGTTAGAGCTTATTTAGAAAAGAGAATGGATAGAATTTCTAAAGTAATTAAATTATTTTATCTTGGTCCAATGTTCAGATGTGAAAAACCGCAAGCAGGCAGATTTCGGCAGTTTAATCAATTCGGAATCGAGGTCATTGGAACTAAATCTTCCGCTGCAGATGCTGAAGTTATCCTTACTGTTTTAGATGTTTATAAAAAACTGGGTTTAAAAAATCTCGAGATTTTAATAAACAGCGTGGGCTGCAAAAAATGCAGAGTTGATTATGTCCAAAAATTAAAAAAATATCTAAAGGATAAAAAAGATTTTCTATGTTCAGAATGTGAAGAGAGGTATAGTAAAAATCCTTTAAGAGTTCTGGATTGCAAAAAAGATAGCTGTAAAAAAATTATAGAATCAGCTCCGGTAATTACTGAAAATCTTTGTCAGGAATGTGAATCACATTTTTTAGAAGTTAAATCATATCTTAATGATCAAAAAATTAGATTTCATGAAGACCCTCAATTAGTAAGGGGATTAGATTATTATACCAAAACCGCTTTTGAAATTATTTCAGGAGGATTAGGGGCTCAAAATGCTATAGGCGGAGGCGGTAGATATGATGATTTAGTTGAAGAATTAGGAGGAAAACCAACCCCAGCAGTAGGATTTGCTGCGGGGATAGAGAGAATGATTATTGTTATAGATCAACAAAAGGTTAAATGGCCTGTGGAAAAGGGATTAGATATATTTGTGGCTAAGGTGAATGAAAAGAATAAAGATACAGCTTTTGGATTATTGCAAAAAATAAGAAATGCCGGCTTATCTGCTGATATGGATTATTCCGAAGGAAGCTTAAAATCACAGATGAGGATAGCCAATAAAATAGGAGCAAGATATACAGTAATAGTTGGTGTAGAAGAATTATCTAAAAATATGGTAATTCTTCGAAATATGCAAACCAAAGAACAAAAAGAAGTTAAGATAGATAATCTAATTAAAGAAATATCGTGAATGAATGGGGTCAGGTCTCAACATTTGACATAACTTTTTGACTACATTATTTGGGAGTAAGTTATGTCAAATGTTGAGACCTGACCCCATAAACCACATTCTTAGGAGGAAAGTACATGGAAATTATTAGAATAAGCGATATTAGAAATTATAAAGGAAAAGAAGTAGAAATTAGAGGATGGCTTTACAATAGACGTTCAAGCGGGAAAATCAAATTCTTAATTGTTAGAGACGGAACAAGCTTTGTCCAGGCAACCCTCATTAAAAATGAAATGGATGAAAAAATTTTTGATAAAGCCGACAATATTAATTACGAATCATCGATTAAAATATCAGGGATAGTTAAAGAAGAAAAGAGAGTTCCTTTAGGATATGAAATTTTAGTAAAAAATATTGAGGTTGTTAGTATGGCCGAAGACAATTATCCAATATCTTTAAAAGAACATGGAGTAGGATATCTAATGGATTATCGCCATCTATGGTTAAGGTCGCCTCGGCAAAATGCTATTCTGAGAATAAGAGCAGAGATAATTAAATCTATTCGGGATTTTTTAGACATGAACGGTTTTATTTTGATGGATACACCGATACTTACTCCGGCAGCTTGCGAAGGGACGACTACTTTATTTGAGACTGAATATTTTGACGATAAGGCGTATCTTGCACAAAGTGGACAACTTTACAATGAGGCAACTGCTGCGGCTTTTGGAAAAGTATATTGTTTTGGACCAACTTTTCGAGCCGAAAAATCTAAAACCAGAAGACATCTAATGGAATTTTGGATGGTTGAACCTGAAGCATCCTATGTGGATTTTGAGGAATGTAATGAAATTGAAGAAAATTTAATAACTTATATTGTCGGGAAAGTATTGGAAAAAAAAACAAAAGAATTAAATCTATTAGAAAGAGATATATTAAAATTAGAGCTTATCAAAACACCTTTTCCAAGAATTTCCTATGATGAAGCAATAGATATTTTAAAAAGTAATGGCGTAAAAATTGAATGGGGAGACGACTTTGGT
>JAHIPR010000006.1 GCA_018903015.1 bacterium | reverse complement strand
CCACTATAAGCAATAGAAGCCAATGAATCAGCAGCCACATTCACTCCCGACATTTTCATGGTGACCAGGGCTCTTTTCCCAGCCCAGGCAGCACCAGCGGCAATTTCGAAAGCAACTTTCTCGTTTGTACTCCACTCTACATGTATTCCCAGATCTTTTGACTGAGACAACAGAGTCAGAACTACCTCCGTTGAGGGAGTTCCCGGATATCCGGTGACTACTTCTACCCCTGATTCAATTACCCCTTCGGCAATCGCCTCATTTCCGGTTAATAATTTTTTCAAATTCATACCTCCTCAAGAAGGGGAAGGGCAATAGAAGCAGTTGGCAAAACCAGTACCTTTGATTCTTCCCCATACTCTTTTAATATACTATCTACGATATTTTGAGCTGATTTTGCCGGCAATAACCCCATTCTTATTTTCTCTCTATCATTAATTCCCTGTGAAATTAAATAAATTTTTGCTTTTTCTTTACATTTTGCTATTAAATGGATATTTTTTCTTTTCCATAAGGAAGCAGAATTTTTTCCATTACATTTTTCTCTTTATTGTTATTATAAAACAATTACTTTAGACAATAAAATTCTTATTAATATTATTAGTAAGAATTATGAAAAAAATTTATTAACTATTTCGCGCTAAATTTATAAACAATTCTATATTTTCAAGGTTAGTATCTTGGGGCAAATCGCAACCAGTGCTTAAAATAAAATTATTATTTTTTTTCATCTGTTTTATAAGTAATAACACTTTTTTTCTTAATAGCTCTTTGTCTCCATAAGCCATGACCTTCACCGGATCTATGTTACCAATAATCGCAATTTCATTTGGTACCAGAAGAGAAATTTTGCTTAAATCAACTAAAGAATCCAGGCTAATTCCTGCGGGATGAATTTCAACCATCTTAGGAATAAGATGAGAAGTATTACCGCATATATGCAATATACTGGGTATATTCCATTTCGAAATTAACTTTTTTGTATATTCCCCGGAAAATTCTACAAATTGTTGGGGAGATAACATTGCAGCAGTGGGCTCTAAAATACATAAAGCATCTGCGCCTCTATCGATTATATTATTACCGTAAGCATAAATAAAATCTGTAGTAAATCTCAATAACTCTTTTAAAAATTCTGGATCTTTAATTACTTTTTTTATAATTTCACTAGTACCATTCAATAAACCGGCTAAAGTATAAGGGCCAATGATATATGAAACTACTTTACAATCAAAAGAATTTTTCATATAAGAAATAACATCTAAAAATACTTTCATTCTACCTTCCACATCAGGTTTAATTAGGGACATTTTTTTAAGATCATCTTTATTTTTTATTGGATGATTTATTACAGAAAAGGGTTCGTTTTCAGGTTGTAATACTCCGGCTCCTAAAGCCTCAGCTTCTACAGTTAAATCCATCAAATTAAACATAGCATCAGGCTTAAATTTATTATACAATTTTTCTAAGCTATCAAATTGGATATGGGCATTTTCTAAATTTTGTTTTAATTTTGTATTAGTTAACTGTATCCCGGGTGCGCCCATCAAGGGTGCTACAGGGATTCCTTTGGTATTTTTTCTTACTATTAATTTCATAAGATTATTACCTCACTAAAAAATTTAAAATAGTTAAAATTGTGATCTTCCTTTAAAGATATTTTCAATATATTGTATTCCGCTAATACTAATAAATAAAATCAATCCCCATTTTAGCAATTTCTTCTTTTATTTTATTATATTGATCAAGATATTCTGCTATCGGGATAAGCTCTTTCATATCATAAAGTTCTTGGAATGGTTTTCCCATTGAAGCAGTAGGTATATCTTTTTCGTATTTTAAAAGTAACTTATCAACTATCTCATTTGCTTCTTTTCTTCTCATCTTCCTTTTAGTAACAGTATGAGCAACTTCTGCTGCAAATCTACATTCCAGAGGTGTACCATGATTGTGTACTTTATTTCTTGCGGGGGCAATATCCCATATATTATTTCCAGCAACCGCAGAAGCTATAGCATGAGCAGCGGTTTCATAAAATAGCATCTCTGTCCCAGGGCCTGCATTGGCAAACCCATTAGAAGTCATAACCAGATGAGTATTTCTTGCTACTGCCTGACTGAAGGTACTTACTATCCATAACATTTCTCTTCCTGTATTAGAACCATAAAGCATGTGAAAAGGGAAATTTTGAGTAAATTGACAAAAATGCATCATTAAACCTAATATATTATATGCTGTCTGAAGAACTGCAGTTCCTTCTGCACCTCCTGCATAAGCTCCATAAATTGCTCCTGCCAATAATCCACTTATATTCCCATTCATTTGATAATGAACTGCTTTGTTTAACATAGAATTATTAGTCATAAATTCTGTTATAATAGGAGATAACCTTCCATCAGTATGTCTTACCCCCCATTCATCATTGCTTACACCTATTTGAGCCATATCCGATTCAGCTGTCCCCACTGCCACAAACCAAACTCCGGGTCTTCCAACAAGCCTTGCCGCTTCCCTTAAACTCATAGCGTGCATAACACAACCACCTAATTCAGAAGGAGTTGGAGATTTTATTTTTCTACCCATAAATTCTTCTAAAATAGGAGCACATAGACCATCTAAGGTTGGTTCTTTTAAAAATGCTACACAGGCAAGAAAATGATCATGTTCATCATAGGTTATATCTGGGCTTAGTAACATAAAGGGGCGTCTTTCATCTTCTGGTTTTCTCGAACCAAATCTTCTTAAATCACTTCCTTCGCCTACCATATATTCTGAAGGAGCATTGAATAAAGCCTCTTCAATTTCTTGTTTAGAAAATTTTATTATTCGGTGAGAATCTTGATGATATACTCCGGTCTCTAAAAAAAATTCATAAGCCGCTTGCCAAACCCTGTCTATTAAATCATCATCTGAAGTAATAACATTCTGGGGATCATATTTTATGTCATATTTTTTTACTACTCTTTGTAAATTAGGGATAAAACGTTTTGAAATATATTTATTCTCTTCTATAAATTCTCCGGTTTCGGCTCTTTTTACTATTTCCCACATTCTTAAAACCGACATTTATTTATCCTCTACTTTCTTTTTTAATTTTTCTTCAATTTCATTAACTAATTTTACTGCTTTAAACGCATCTTCTGCATATCCATCCGCCCCTATTTGTGAAGCCCATTCTGCAGATACCGGAGCACCGCCTACCAATATTTTAAATTTACTTCTTTTCCCTTGGTCCTGCAATATATCTATTAATTCTTTTTGGCTAGGCATCGTAGTAGTCATTAAAGCAGAAAGCCCGATCAGATAAGCATTATTTGATTCCGCAGCTTTAATAATATCAAGAGGATCAGCATCTCTTCCTGCATCAATAATTTCATAACCATTAGATTTTAATACTATAGCCAGAATATTTTTCCCTATCTCATGAATATCACCTTTCACGGTAGCTAATACTATTTTTACTTTTTCCTTTTTTTCATCTTTTTGAAGCAAAGGTTCTAATACCTTCATTACTTCCATAAAAGTATCAGCTGCTACCATTAAATCAGGAAGAAATATTTCGAATTTTTCAAATTTTCCCCCTAACTCTCTCATAAACGTAGTTAAATCACCTATTATTTCCCTTGGGCTTATTTCGCTAAGTATTTCCTTTACTAAATTTAATGCACTTGAATCATCACCGTCTTTAATAAATTGTATCAGCCTTTCACTTTTTTTCATTCTAAATCCTCCTTTAATTAATTAACTTAACTTAAAAATTATTTTAGTTTTTTAATATAATCTCTAAATTGGTATGGATTTTTTTATTTTTCATATATTTTAATGAAATTTATCAATAGATATTTAATTATTTTTTATGTTCTTTATTTTACAATAAGAACATCTTTTTCTAAAATTACAAAATGTACATATATCAAATGGTTTTATTATATAGCTACCATTTTCATTTTCATTAAATAAAATTATAGATGAAATTGTTTTTAGGGGAATCATTAAACAATTATCAGATAATGAAACTCCTATTTTGGAAGCATCTATTTTTTTAAATATTACCTTTTGTAAATCAATAGGAAGTTTGTTCCCGGGGAATATAATTTTATGAGGATGCAATTTTATTTTTTTAGCCTTTTTAATAATATTATTTTGCACAAATGTAGAAGCATACTCAACAAAATAAGAAGCCATAGCGTCTAAAACTAAAGCATCTAAAATTTTATGATTTTCTAACAATGAATGTATCTCATCTTGTATGATTTGCCCCGCTGTTACAATATAAAAACAACAATAGGAATAACTCTCACCTGAATTGTCTAATTTTTTTATCCATTTTTCTTTTTTATTAATTTTATAAAAGTTTAAGGCGCTTAAAATTTTATCAGAATATTTTTTGCTATTATTTATATTTTCTTCCACCAAATTAATTATTTTTTTATTTTTGACTTTTTTATCAGAAGGATAACCCATCCTTATTAGAATTTCCTCTTTATTGGGTGTTACTTTTATATTTCTAACTAATTTCATTAATATTAATACCTTGTTCTAAAAATTTATATCATTAATAAACATTTTGTAAAATTCTTTATAAGAAGTTAAATTAATATTTTTCATTTTTTCAGCATATTCATTACACTTATCTCTAAAATCTCGGGATAATAATGCCTTGATTGCTCCTGCTCCTGCTGCATTACCAATACCTTTTATTTTATTTAAATCTATTTTAGGAATTATATTAATACTTATTGCGTTTTCAATATCCATATAATTTCCAAAAGCACCGGCTATTAAAATTTCATCTAAATCTGTTATTTTTAAATCCATTTCTTTTAAAAGCAATTTTATGGCTGTAGAAATAGCTGATTTAGCCATCTGAAATTCTCTGATATCTTTTTGGGTAATATAAATAATTTTATTTTGCTTTTCATATATTTTAAAACATTTAATATTATTTTTTTTAAAAATTCTTTCTTTAAATTTACCGGTAAAAGTACCTTTTTTATCTACAGCCCCAATTTGAATTAAACCTGATATTATATCTATAAGACCTGAACCGCAAATACCTTGAGGTATAGTATTTCCAATTACTTTTACCTCAAAAGTTACAGGATCAAATCTTTCTATAGCACCTATCTGTCCCCGCATTCCCAATTCTATCCTGCTTCCCTCAAAAGCAGGACCGGCAGCAGAAGAACTACAAATAATATGTCCTTTACTCCCTAAAACAATCTCCCCATTGGTACCAATATCAATAATTAAAAAATTTTTATTAGTGTTATATGTTTCGCTAGAAATTAAATCAGAAACAATGTCTGCACCAATAAAACCTGAGACATTAGGAAGAATATATATATATCCTTCTTCATTTATTTTTATTTTTCTTTCTTTCGCCTTTATCTTTTTAAATTTTGTAAAAATGGGCAAATAAGGATATTCTCCTAAACTCTCTACGGGTATACCCATAAATATATGGGTCATGCAAGTATTTCCAACTATAGAACATGCATATATTTTATCATACGAAATATTTTGTGATTTACATAAGTTTAAAATTATTTTGTTTAAAGCATTAATTACAGATAAATTTAATTTTTCCAATCCTTTATCTCTTTGAGAGTATTCTATTCTGGTTATTACATCATCGCCATAAACAATTTGCGGGTTAAGCATTGCCCCTACATCTCTTTTTTCTCCGCTTTTTAAATCTATTAAATATCCCACTATAGTAGTGGTCCCAATATCAAAGGCTACTCCATAACAACTATTTTTCCCGCATGCATCTATATCAATAATCTCTTCTTCGGAACAATATATCACACATTTTTTACTTATTTTATTTAAATTATTAAATTTCCTTAATGCCTCATTACTAATTTTCTTTATTTCACATTTGCAATTTTTTATTATCTGCTCTTCAAAAGATCGAGCATTTTCATTAAATAAATTTTCTTTTAAATTATATACCTTGACAAAAGGATCTAATTTTATTACTTTGCTATTCTCTTCTGTAAGCATCTTACATGAACTCATTTTATCTAATGTTTCAACATATATATCATCGAATATTTTAGTGCAACAAGATAATCTTATATTTTTTTTAACATCTTGAATAGACAGTAAAGAAATTTCATTATTTGTTATCTTGTTCGTTTTACCCTTAATAATTTTAACCTTACACTTCCCACATTTACCTTTTCCACCACAATTTGCATTTATGTCAATCCCCGCCTTTATCGCAGCATCATACACTGTTTCTCCATAATTTAAATAAACATATAATTCTTCTTTGGTAAAATAAACTTTTATTTTCATTTAAAATTCCTTAAAATTGAACTTCTCCTTTACTCATATAATCATAATACTTCAGAATCTACCCTGTGGCAAGCCACAGGAAATTCTCAAATTAAAACCTTGTAATCTTCGTAAATAAAAATAGGGGATGGATCTCGTTCACCCCCTATTGCCTAATGGCTATGGGTCTTTAATATAAGATTTACATGTATTATTTTTAACTTAATATACTATATAAATTTTAAAAATTCTTCTTTTTTTAAAAAAATGGGTAGCGTATATGATTTTGTTTGCTATTTATTCTTTTAGTTATTTTTTTAAAATTTTATATTCCCTTTATCAACTCTATTCTAATCCTGGAATTTTTAATTTTTTCTCTAACATATCAAGAAACTTGGTAACCACAGAAACCAGTAATAGATATATTACTCCTACTACAATAAAAACTTTTGTAAATTCAAAATAACGAGAAGCGATAATTTTTCCTACCCCGGTAAGTTCCATACAGGTAACCATGAAAGCTAGGGAAGAATATTTTACTAAATAAATAATTTCATTGGAACAGCCCGGGATAGCCCTTCTTAAGGCTTGGGGTAGAATAATATATAAGACAGCTTTAGCTCTGGTCATCCCCAGGGCTTCAGCAGCCATCATCTGCCCAGTTTTTATCGATTGAATAGCTCCTCTTATATATTCTGAATGATATGCTCCGCTACAAAAGATAAAACCTACAACTGCTGCAGCAAAAGGAGAGAAAAAGATACCAATAGAAGGAAGACCATAATAGATAATAAAAAGCTGTACCAATAAAGGGCTGCCACGAAAAAATAATGTGTAGACATTACAAAAAGAAGAAATAAACTTGTTTCCATACACCCGGCCAATAGCTATTAAAATTCCCAAAAGCAGGCCAAGTGGAATAGAAAAAACTATCAATTTAATAGTAACTACTGTTCCCTCTAATAAAGGGGGTAAAAGTATATCTCGAATAAAAGTAATATCGCCCATTTTTATTCTTCCGACTTTCCATAAAGTTCAGTTATTTTACAAAGAAATTTCTTGGTTCGCTCATTATCAGGATTAGTAAAAAGTTTATAAGGAGGACCTTTATCTATTATTTTTCCTTTTTCTATAAATATTACTTCATTTGCTACCGAACGGGCAAAACCCATTTCATGGGTTACCACTACCATAGTCATTCCGCTAAGAGCTAATTTTTTTATTACCTCTAATACTTCTCCAATCAGCTCAGGATCAAGAGCAGAAGTAGGCTCATCAAAAAGCATTACATTGGGATCCATAGCTAATGCTCTGGCTATAGAAACTCTTTGTTTTTGTCCTCCGGAAAGTTGTGCAGGATATAAATTGGCTTGTTCTTCCAAACCAACTTGCTTTAATTCTTCTATTGCTTTTTCTTTAGCATCTTTCTTATCCATCTTTTTTACCCTAACTAAACCTATTTCAACATTTTTCAAAGCGGTTAAGTGATCAAATAAATTAAATTCCTGAAAAACCATGCCTATTTTCTGGCGAAACCGATTAATATCCTTCTTATTATGTGTTACTTCTTCGTCCCCTAACCAAATTCGTCCCTTGTTCGGAATGGTCAATTGATTGATACAGCGAAGAAGGGTGCTTTTCCCACTTCCGGAAGGACCAATAATAACTTTAGTTTCTCCTTTTTTAATCTCAAAAGAAACTCCTTTTAATATTTCTTCATTTCCATATTTTTTATGTATATCTTCTACACGCAATACAATAATATCTTTATTATTCTGCATCTTGTTTAAATTTCACCTCTCCTCTCTCCGTAGCCAGGGATTTTTACTTTATTTTCTAAAAGATCAAGAACTTTTACTCCGCCATAAGTTAAAATAATAAAAATTACTGCACAAATAAGGAAAATAGGCATAGGCCTGTAAGTCCTGGTAGCGATAAAATTCGCTCTGGTTAATATTTCTATTACCCCTATAGCATAAGTGACTGCTGAATCTTTTAAGAGAATGGCGTATTCATTAGACCAACCGGGGATAGAAATCCGCAAAGCTTGGGGTAAAATTATAAATAAAATCGCTTCATATTTCTTCATTCCTAAGGATTGAGCAGCTAACATTTGTCCCTCGTTTAATGATTGAATGCTTCCCCGAAATATTTGAGATTGATAGGCAGAGCTTCTTAGCCCTAAGACCAGGATGGCAGCGGTAAAAGCAGATAAATTAAGCCCTATAAGAGAAAATAGTCCAAAATAAAAAAGAAAAAGAAGGACTAAAACCGGAAGCCCCCTAAAAAACCAGACATAAAAAGATATTAAACCGGAGATATATTTATTTCCATATACCTGCCCTACGGCCATAGGAATCCCTATTATAAACCCTAAACCTAAAGCTCCTCCTACCAATCCAATAGTTACTATACAACCTCTAAGCATATAAGGAAGAGCCTGATAGATTACCATAAAATTTTCATTCATAATTATTTTTTCTCACTTTATCACCAAAAATGAGGTGGAGGAATAATGTAAAGTTAAGAAGGTACTCCTCCACCCTTACTATGTTTGTTATTCAATAAAATATTTAATAATCAATT
Organism: bacterium; assembly: GCA_018903015.1. The sequence goes on along the minus strand of JAHIPR010000006.1, from coordinate 5,954 downwards.
CATCCCATTTATCTGACTTTTTCAATTTAGTTATTCCTTCATCAAGCAGTGCTTTTAATTCTTTATCTTCTTTTCTTACTGCCACTCCGTATTTTTCACCGGTCTTAATTATCCCTACAATCTTCAAAGCTTGCCCTTTTCTAATGGCATCTTCCACTACTACATCATCCATCATAGCTGAATCTATTCTTCCGTTTAATAAATCTTTGACTGCTATAGAAAAACTCTCATACAATTTTAGGTTATCTTTTGGAAGTATGCCAGGTTTTACCAGGTGATCTTCAATCCACATAGCTGCTGTACAACCTCTAGAGCTCCCTACTTTATAGTTACCACTCAAAGCAGCGATAATATTAAGGTCTGAATCTTCGCGAACACAAAGTCCCTGATTAATTTCCCAATACGGTATGCTAAAATCTACCTTTTCCAACCTCTCGGGGGTAATAGATGTTCCAGAATAAACCATATCAATCTTTTTGGCTAATAAACTGGTAAATATTCCATCCCAGGCAGTAGGTTGATGTTTAACTTCAAACCCCATCTCCTGGGCAATCCAATTCAGACATTCTACATCAAATCCAGCAGGTTGGCCCTTTTCATCCACATAGGTAAAGGGTGGATAATCAGCATCCATACCACTAATATATACTTTCTTTTCAGCAGCTAACAAATTAATGCTCCCTACGCTAACCATAACCAATAGAGAAAAAATAAGCACTAATACTAATTTTCTATTTCTCATTCTTTTTCACCTCCTTCCATATTTGATTTTTTATTTTGGCTAAATAAAACAAGAAAGAAAATAGATCTTTTTGTAAGAATTTAGTTTTATTCTTCACATCTACTTATCAGGTTCGACAAAAAGTTTAAAAATCCTTCTTTTTTTTTCAAAAAATTAAAATATTCTTATAGTAAGTTTTTCTTTTTCAAGTTAATCGCCAGTAATAATTATCCCATTTTTTTTGCTGCAAACTCTCAATAGTTCTATTTATAGTATAAAAGCTCTTAGATTTTCCAAGATAAAAAGATTTGCTCACCGCTGGTCAGCGACTTTTTAGTTTTGATGTCTTCTGAACACTAAGAATTTAATACCTCTTTAAGAGCTTGGATAAACTTTCGATTTTCATTAATAGTCCCTATAGTAACTCGAATAAAGTTAGGGCAACCCCAGGTTTTCCCCGGTCGAATAATTACTCCCTCTTTTAATAATTTTTCAAAAATAACCTCGGCGTCTTCTTTCAAATCAATAAAAACAAAATTTGCCTCTGTTGGAACATAAAAAAATCCTAATTTCTTTAGCTCTCTATATAAATATCTTTTTCCTTCTTGATTTGATCTTAAAACTTTCCTACGATGTTCCTCATCATCTAAAGAAGCTGCGGCTGCAACCTGAGCTAATCGATTTGCAGGGAATGGACTTGCTACCTTCCTTAAATATCCTATCAATTCTGGTTTAGCTATACCATAACCTATTCGAACTCCTGCTATCCCTGCTATTTTAGAAAAAGTACGAAGAATGATGATATTCTTTCCCTCTAAAACATAAGAGAGGCTGTCGGGGTAATTTTTATCTTCCACATAATCATAATAGGCTTCATCAAATACTATAACTATATCTTCAGGAATTTGTCTCATAAATTTATCTACTGCTTCTTTGTTAACTATTGTCCCTGTTGGATTATTAGGATTACATATGAAAATAAGTTTAGTTCTCTCATTTATTTGATGAACAATCTCCTCTAAATTATAAGTATAATCCTTAAATTTTACAGGAATTGCTTTCCCTCCCATAATTTTGGTTATAGTTTCATAAGCGGGAAAAGTGATCTCTCCAGTAATTATTTCATCACCTTCATTAATAAAAGCACTCCCTACGAGAGTAATAATATTATCCGCACCATTACCGACAATTATCATCTCTTTATCAATTTTTAATTTATGAGCTATTTTTTCTCTTAAGAGTCTACTTGAACCTTCGGGATAAAGATTAATATTTTCTACTTCTTTTTTTATGGCCTCTACCGCTAAAGGCGAGGGGCCTATGGAAGTCTCATTGGAAGCTAATTTTATAACTTCTTTTAAACCTAATTCTCGTTTGACCTCTTCAATTGGTTTGCCAGGAATATAAGGTTTTAGGTCTAATATTCCTTTTCGTAACAAGGTCTTCTCTTCCCCCATCTCTTATGCACCTTTCTGTCTATTAAAAGTAATACAATTAAAATAAGCAACAAATTAAATATTTATTAAATTATTTACTATACTTCTTTTTATTTAAAATCTGGTAATTTCTAAATTAAAATAAAAAAAGAGAGAGTTATATAAAATATCTCTCCCCCTATTATCTAATGGCTATGGGTCTTTATTTAATTTTTGTTATTATAACACGATTTTTATATTCTGTAAAATTTAATTTATACATGCTTACAATATAAATAAAACTGTTAAATATGGTTAATTTCCAAACCTATTGCCTCATGTTCAAATCCCTTAATAGGAGCACCTACCGTTCCGTAAATACCTACAGATATCCATTCTCCTAAATCACGTGTAGTATCTAAAGGTCCTCTTAAAACAACAAATTTTACCCCTATAGTTCTTAAAAAATTACCAATGCCAATTTCTCCTCTACATAGACCTCTTAATGCATTTAAAGTAGTATGATATAAAGCATGTTCTTCTCTATAACAACCTGTACGAAAAATTCCTTCTCTTTTTGCTGTTGTTTCTATTGCAGCGATAATTTCTTTGCTATCCATGGTTCCGGCTTTGCCTTGGCATACTTTATAGCCTAAACTGTTAACTTTCTTCAATAATTCCTTTTCTTCTTCTCCCGAAGATATCAACAATGATATTGTTAAACGCCCAATTTTAGCCATGAAAAAAAATCACTTCCCTTTAAATAAATTATATGTATTACAGCTAATTACTTTTTAGATTAAACTCAAATTTAAGCACTATCTAATTTTTTAAAAATGGCAAATTATGTAATTCCTAAGTTCTAATTAAAATAAATTCATTTCCTTATGTTTAAAATACCACATAAATTTTAAAAATCCTTCTTTTTTTTAAAAAAATATTAAAGTATTATTATTTTACTTCTGCGCAATTTCCAATTTATAATATGTACGAGGTTGGGTAAGCAAAATAAAAAAGGGGAGTTTTTAAACTTTAATAATCTTAATGGTTATACGGAATTCGCTTTGCCGGCTCAAAAGGACTCTTTGCTTCCTTTAAAATATCTTTATACACCTCTAAATTTCGGTCTTCAAGATGATCGAATATCATTGGGCTATTTGACCCATAAGTTACATGCTTTAGTGGATCGGGGTCAAGTTTTGCAGATATTATCTCTTCTGTACCTCGAGCCTGGGCAAGTTTCTGGGCGATAGGGCTAATTATCATACTGCTTCCAAAATAATAATTATTTCCCGCATCTGCCCCTACAGAATTTGCCGCTATAACATACACATGGTTATCATAAGCCCTGGCTTTATTAGTCATATCCCATATCTCAAAACTTCGTAATAGTGCTGAAGGCCTGGTTATAATCTCCGCACCACGGATAGCTAAAACTCTGCTTAATTCAGGGAAATCGCCATCATAGCATATTATCATCCCAATTTTCCCCAGCTTGGTTTCCACCACCACAGCTTCCTTGCCGGGAGTAGTCCACCCGCCACCACCAAGCCTCTCAGTGGGGAAAGGATGTGTTTTACGGTAAACCCCGGCAATTTCTCCCTCATCATTTATAAGTATAGAACTATTCATGATTACATTTTTTTCTTCGCCTTTCTCGTATATGGGAAGGATAACATGTACCTTTAATTCTCTGGCAAGCGCTCCAATTTGATCGGTTTCGGGTCCCGGAATATAATTCAATAAATCATAGAACTCTTCAGGCGGCATACCTGGAGCAAACCCCGTAGTAATAGACTCTGGAAATACGACTAATTCAGCATGATGCTCTTTTACTGCAGTCTTAAGCCAAAAACCTATTTTTTCTAAATTATAATTAATATCATTTGGTTTAACCGCAATTTGAACAGCAGCCGCAATAAACTCCTTCATCTGTTTTCTCCTTCCTTTGTATTAAATTAAAAGTGCCAAACTATCTTTATAAATGTGCCTGGCACTTCTGTTTATATTTTTCTATTCTTCGTCAAAGGCGACTACCCGGCAAATACTTGACTCTCCTCCCACAAAACGCCAGGGGAAGCATCCGACAATTGTCCTTTTGTTGAGTATTTTATCAATATCTCCTCCAATATTTTCTACATGAATTATATCAAGATGGAAAAGCTGGGTATGCATTAATTGATAATGGTCTGGAGGGTATACCTCTTCAAGCCCTTTGCCGTATCTTTTCTTGAAAACTTCATCACACTCTTTTGCCTGCACCGGCATCCAATCCCGAATCTTGGTATTCATCGGGTGGTCCGCAGAGCCACAATCAACACCTATCCACTTAATATCCATTTCTTTACACCAATTGGCAAACTCCATAGTAGGGCCAGGGTGTTTAATCATATATCTTACCTCATCTGCTTCCGGTTGATCCCAGCTATAACGATGATAACCGGTATAGATTACCAATATATCACCTTTCTTTACCTCTACTCTTTCCATAATATCTTTAGAAGTATAAATGCCGTAATCTTCAGCAATATCACTAAGGTCAACTACCGCAGCAGGTCCGATAAGGTCATCTAAGGGTACGCTTGCTATATCCCTGCCGTGAGTACAAAAGTGAAGTGAACCATCTAAATGTGTTCCTACATGGTTACTGGTGGTAATAAGCTGACCATTTGCTCCATTGGGGGCAAGCCTCTTAAAAAATTTAATTTGCAGTGGTTCATAAGTGGGCCAGGCCGGAGTCAGGTGGCTTAATGGTTGAGTTAAATCGTACATCTTAATCTTTTCGAAAAATTTCATTTTCGTTTCTCCCTTCATCTTTTTAACTAAAATATTACTTTCTGTTTTTTTAATTCATTAATCTTGGCATTATCATAATTTAAAAAACTTTGAAGAATTTCATCAGTATGCTCTCCAATCTTTGGAGCAGGGCCTGTAACCACTTCCTCGGTTAATGTCGATAACTTTATCGGATTTCCCGCTACATGTATTTTACCCATACCAGGCTGCTCGGTTTGTATAATCATTTTTCTTGCCTTAACCTGTGGATCATTAAAGAGTTTATCCACGGTATTAATGGCACTGGCGGGTACACCAACGGATTCGAAAATTTTTAACCATTCTTCTGTAGTCTTCTGAATAGTAATTTTATCAAGGATAGGTTTTATCTTCTGGTAATTTTCTGTCCTTTTCTCGTTTGTTTCAAATTCCTCTACTTCCAACAGCTCTTCACGGTCAACTGCCTTACAAAACTTTTCCCAAATCGCCTGATTACCACAGGCAATGATAACCCACGAGTCTTTTGTCTTAAATCCGCCAAAAGGAGTAATAGATGGGTGCCTGGAACCAAGAGGGCCTGGTACCTCTCCGCTTATCGCATATCTGACAATAGCGTTCTCAAGAATTGCAACCTGTCCATCAAGCATAGCGACATCGACCATCTGACCTATACCGGTAAATACTCTTTCATAAATTGCAGAAATAATTCCTATTGCCCCAAACATACCTGCAATAATATCACCGATTGATGACCCCACCCGGGTAGGTTCTCCTCCAGGCTGGCCGGTTATACTCATAATACCGCCTAAAGCTTGGGCAATCATATCATAAGCAGGTCTTTCGGAGTATGGACCGCTGTGTCCAAAACCGGAAACAGCTGCATAGATAACTCGAGGATTTATTTTGCATAAAACATCATAAGATAGGCCTAATTTTCTCGTAGTTCCGGGTCTGAAGTTTTCAAGGACCACATCTGATACTTTAGCTAATTCTTTTATAATCTGTTTTCCTTCAGGTTTTTTTAAATCTATAGCAATGCTTTT
>JAHIPR010000096.1 GCA_018903015.1 bacterium | reverse complement strand
TCTTTCTTTAATCTGAGGGAACAACTCGTAAACCCATTCAAGATCTTTCGCAGTTTCTTTTTTATCAGTCCGGGCAAAAGCACCTAAGGTTAAATTTTCTTGGACGGTTAAATTGGGGAATATTTTCCTTCCTTCCGGTATTAGTGCAATGCCTTTTTTAACAATCTTATCAGTAGGAATATTGGTTATTTCTGTATTATTAAACTTTATTTTGCCTTCCCGTGGTTTGATTAAACCACAGATGGTTCTTAAAGTAGTACTTTTACCTGCTCCATTTGCTCCGATTAAAGTAATAACTTTTCCTATGGGAACATCAAATGTAATTCCTTTTAAGGCATGTATACCGCCAAAAAAAACATTCAAATTATCAATCTTAAGCATAGCTTGCATCCACCCCCAAATAAGCCTTAATTACTTCCGGATTATTTTGAATTTCTACCGGATTCCCCTCAGCAATAGTGATTCCATAATCCATGACTAAAATTCTTCTACATATTCCCATTACTACTTTCATATCGTGTTCTATTAAAAAAATGGTTAAATTGAAGTCATCTTGGATCTTCTGAATAAAACTCATTAACTCCTTGGTTTCCTGAGGATTCATTCCAGCTGCCGGCTCATCTAAAAGCAGTAGTTTGGGTCCGGTAGCCAAAGCCCGAACAATCTCCAATTTCCTCTGCTGTCCATAAGGAAGACTGCCTGCTTTTTCCAGTTTGAATTTTTCTAATTCTACTTTCTCTAATAATTCTATTGATTTATGGTGAATGCTTTCTTCTTCACGAACATAATTTGGAAATTTAAGGATAGCGGAAGCAAGATTTGATTTTAGGTGAAGATGAAAACCTATCATTACATTATCGATTACTGTCAGATTCTCCAGAAGCCTGATATTTTGGAAAGTTCGAGCGATGCCTGCTTTAGCGATTTTATCAGGTTTTATTCCGGTAATATCTCTATCTTGAAAATAAATCTTATTCATAGTTGGAGTATATATTCCGGTAATTATATTAAAGACGGTAGTCTTTCCAGCACCGTTTGGACCAATTAATCCAACAAGCTCGCCAGGAGAAATTTTTAACTTGAAATTATTTACAGCTGTTAAACCGCCGAACTTCATAGTTATATTATCTACATTTAATAATTCCATTAATAATTCCATTACCTAGCATTCCCTTCAGATGATTTTTTATTTGGGAAAATTTTGTGAATAAATCTGGCTAATCCCTTCCAGGAGAACTCGATACCTCCCATAAGCCCATTTTGCTTATATAAAATAACAATTAGGAGGAGGGCTGAGAAAGTAACCATCCTTAAGCCAGGTATTGCGGGAATTATAATTGGTCCAATATTAAAGCCTGCTTCTATAGGACGTAAATATTCCAAAGAATAATTAAATAAAAAGGCGGCGAGAACTGTTCCGGTAATACTGCCCAAACCGCCAAGTACCACCACAATTAATATATTAAAAGTCATTATGAACATAAATGCCTTTGGGTCTATGGTTGTAATCAGACAGGCAAATAATCCCCCGGCAACCCCGGCAAAAAAAGCACTAATGGTAAATGACATTACTTTATGATAGGTAAGATTAACTCCGATAACCTCGGCCGCTATCTCATTTTCTCTGATTGCCATCAAAGCTCGACCGTAACTACTGTTAATTAATCCTTTAATAATATAAATGGTAACAATTGCCACCCCTACTGTCCACCAAAGATTAGTAAATTCCGGAATCCCTTTGATTCCCAATGCACCATTGGTTATCTGGGGAATGTTATTGGCAATAATTCTAATAATTTCCGCAAAGCCTAAAGTAGCTATACCTAAGTAATCCCCTTTAAGTCTTAACACAGGCAACCCGATTATAAGTGCTGCAATAGCTGCAAATAATCCGCTCAACAATAGGGCAACGATAAAAGGTGTATGCATAACAGTAAAGGGCCAAATTAAAGGTTCGAGTATAAAAATCATTTCCTTATAATAGGGGGGAAGCACTAATAAGGTGGTCACATAGGCACCAATTGCCATAAAACCAGCATGACCCAAGGAAAATTGACCTGTAAACCCATAAATCAAATTTAAACTTACACCCAGAGTAACATATATAGCACCAAGATTAAGAATCCTTAACTTGTAGGCATCTAAATTATTCTCAGCAAGATATACCAATATTCCCAGCACAATTAAAGCTAATATAGTAAATAATTTCTCATTATATTTTTTCATTTTGCTATACCTTCTCTTGTACATTTTTACCTAAAATGCCATCCGGTTTAAGCAACAGGACTAAAATCAAGATTGCGAAGATAAATGCATCTCTGTATCCTGATAATGCAGGTAAAAAAGCAACAAATAATATTTCAGACATGCCCAAAAGTAAACCGCCGAGCATCGCTCCCGGTATATTCCCAATCCCCCCTACCACAGCTGCAATAAAAGCCTTTAAACCGGGCATCATGCCCATAAAAGGAAATAGTTGTGGAAATCTTAAGCCCCACAAAATACCCCCTACAGCTGCCAGAGCAGAACCAATTGCGAAGGTTATAGATATGGTTTTATCAACATCAACCGCCATTAATCTGGACGTCTCAATATCTGTAGATATTGACCTCATAGCCAGACCAGTCTTTGTTCTGTAAACAATATATATTAGTAGAGTCAAAAATATAGTGGATATTATTACTGAAGCAAAAAGAGTCGACTGTATACGAATCTCGCCAAACTGGAATAACCTTTTAAAAAATGTAGGACGATGAAAAGATTTGGGAATTCCGGTAAAAAGGACAATAGCTAAATTTTGTAGAAAAAATGATACTCCAATTGCTGAAATCAAAACAGAGATTCTGGGTGCATCCCGTAAAGGTCTATAGGCAATCCTTTCAGACAACATTCCAGTCACAGCAGTTAAGGCTATGGCAACAATAATTGATGCCCACCAGGGTAAATGAAAAATTAATAATCCATAAAAAAGAAAATAAGGCGCTAGCATAAAAATTTCTCCATGGGCAAAATTGATTAATCTTAAAATACCATAAACCATGGTATATCCTATGGCGATTAAAGCGTATAAACTTCCCAGCGATAAACCATTTGCTAAATTCTGCAAGACTAAATGTAATGACATAGAATTCTCCTTATAATTATTTAGAATTGTCATTAAACAATATCTATAGCTTTTAAATTCTTCGATTTTTTCTGTTATTAATTAAATAGAAAAATACCAAATATATATCAAAATATTCTATTTTCTCTTTTCTTTATTAAGTGAAACTTAGTCGAAAAGGTTCTTTTTTCAGATAGAGGCAGAATTGTTATTCTGCCTCTATCTGAAATTTAATAAAAAAACCAGTTATCTTTAGGGATTGACGGTTGTACTATAGACGAAAGTTCCATCTACAACTTTAACTATAACCGCAGGTTTTATGGCATCACCAACTTCATTAATAGTAATGGAACCACCTGCACCAGGGAATTCTTTTGTTGCAGCTAAAGCATCTTTAATAGCCACCGGATCAAATGAACCGGCTCTTTCAATAGCATCAAGCATTAAATTGTAAGCATCATAGGTAAGAATAGATACCGCATTCGGCGTCTCGTTATATTTTTCTTTGAAAAGTTTAACGAATTCAACTGATTCCGGAATAGGAGGTGCATCTTCAGCAAAGAAAGTACTTGCGACTAAACCTTCGGCAGCATCACCTGCTAATTCGATTAATACTGGGTTATGTAAGCTATCGCCGCCTAAATATGCCCCTTTAAATCCTAATTCTCTACCCTGAATGGCAATCAAAGCAACATCTCCGAAATAACCCGGGAAAAAGAGGGCTTCTGCTCCGGAAGCAATAACCTGACTTATTTGAGCACTAAAATCCTGGTCACCAGTATTGTATTTCATGTCACTAACGATCTCTCCCCCAAGTTCTATATATGTTTTTTTGTAGAAATTAGCCAGACCCACTGAATAATCCTGAGCAATATCAACTAAAAGTGCTGCTTTTTTGATTCCTAAGTTTTCAAAAGTATAACGAGCCATTACTTCACCCTGGAAAGGATCAATAAAGCAAGCACGGAAGACATACTCTTTTCCCTGGGTAACCAATGGATTCGTTGCAGTGGCAGAAATCATTGGTATTCCTGCTTTATCAGCAACTTCACCGCCTGGAATTGCACAACTGCTACCATAACCACTAAAAACTGCTACTACACCTTCCTTTTCGATTAATCTGGAAACCGCACTGGCTGATTCAACCTTATCACTCTTGTTGTCAACAAGAATTAATTCAACTGTTTTTCCTAACACTGTGGGGTTTTGCTCGTGGGCAAGTTCATATCCCTGCATACAAAGCAAGCCACCCACTGCCATTGCACCGGTCATGGGTTCAGAAATTCCAATTTTAACAACATCAGCAGCAAGAGATGCGCTACTAATAGCAATTATAAGTACTGCCAATGTCAAAACAAATAAACTTTTTCTCATTTCTTTTCTCCTTCCTATTAAAATATAAACCTTTTTAAATATGAACCTTTTCGACTAATAGTATGTGCATTCTCAAATTCCTATTTTTTTACTTTTTATTCACCTCCGATTGAATTTTACTTTTCGTTTTATTTACTTAATAGTTATCATAGTTATAATTGGTATAGCGTGCCAATTTTTCTCGCACTTTACCTCATTTAATATTTTTTGGTAATTTTTAAAGTATTATAATGTATTATAACATGGTTACAACCCAAAAAGATTAAAAATATTATTTCTCTTAAAATGTCTATTGTCATTCCCTCGGAAGCGGGAATCTATTTTTTATCTTTCATTCCTGGATCCCCACTGCAGTTTACACTCACGAAAGTGGGTGTAGGAATGACAGAGGCTATATTGGGCACGATGCATTGTACCTCTATATTAACATTTTTTTACTTTTTAGATAGCAACCACATAACATAGGTTAGGTATAGAATATTTTTTCATAAATATTTCATTAAAGATATTAACCTACAAATATCTAAAAATCTATACCTTAACTTAAAATATTTTTATGGTATTAAAAAATAATTCTTTATTTTTTCTATCAATTATATTTTATCTTTTGAGTAATTATATTTTCTATTAATCAATTCAGCCAATTCAAGCGAATCTAAATAAAGAGGATGTTTAACGCATAAATTTAAAATTCTTTTTCTATATCCATCTTTATTAAAACCTTTTTTCGCTCCTCTTAAAACACTCACTAAAATATCAGATATTTCATCAATATCTTCTTCAATAAAACCTGTAGAAGTAATCGCAGCTGTACCAATTCTAATACCACTAGCTATGGTAGGAGGTTCAGGATCATAGGGAATTCTATTTCTATTAACAGTAACCCCTACACTATATAAAGCATTTTCAGCTTCTATGCCAGTTATTTTTAGTGAACGAAGATCAACCAAGATAAGATGGGTATCAGTGCCTCCCGAAACAAGCCTTATATTATGTTTAATAAAATAATCCGCCATTCTTTTAGCATTTTTAACAACCTGTATTTGATATTTTTTATATTCCTTTGTTTTTGCAATTCCAAAAGTAATTGCCTTTGCTAATACCTCATGTAAAAGTATACTACCCTGAACTCCAGGAAAAACAGCTTTATCTACTTTTTTCGCAAATTCTTCCTTGCAAAGTATTATTCCTCCTTTTGCCCCTCGCATTGTCTTGTAAGTAGTACCGGTTACAATATCAGCATATGGAATCGGACTAGGATGTACCCCTGCAGCAACCAGTCCTGTAATATGAGCCATATCTACCACAAAGTATGCCCCTATTTTTTTTGCTGTCTCTTTAAATTTAGCCCAATCGATTTGCCGTGGATAAGCGCTTCCACCTGCAATAATTAATTTTGGTTTATATTTCAAAGCTATCGTCTCAACTTCATCATAATCAATTAATTCAGTTTCTTTATTTACTTTGTAATGTATACCATTATAATACTTCCCTGTAATACTAATCTTGCTTCCATGAGAAAGATGCCCACCACATTGAAGATCCATCCCTAACATCGTGTCTCCAGGTTCTAATAAGGCCATATAAGCAGCCATATTCGCGTTCACTCCAGAATGTGGTTGTACATTTGCATGCTCGGCTCCGAATATTTCTTTTGCCCTCTCAATGGCTATTTTTTCTATCTCATCAATATATTCACAACCTGCATAATACCTTTTGCCAGGATAACCTTCTACAATTTTATTCGTTAAAATAGAACCTTGCCCTTCCAATACTGATTCATATACAAAATTTGCTGAAGCAATTAATTCAATATTTGTAACTTGCCTTTCCATTTCCTTTTCCACTAAACTCGCAATTTCCGGATCTACAACCTTGAGTTTTTCCATTTTTTTTTAAACCTCTTCTTAAATTAAAACTTTTAAAATTCACAACTTTAAAGTTATCCAGGTCAATTTGAAGTTGTTCTATATTTGACAATAAAAAAGAGGATAGTCTCTAAGTTATACCACCCTCTTTTTATCTTCTAATTGTTATTCTGTAGGTATAATTAACTTCTGACCTGGTCTGATAAGTCTTGAGTTAGCTAATTCATTAAGGACAACAATTTTTTCTACCGTTGTACCAAATTTCTGAGCAATTTCCCATACAGAATCACCCACTTCTACCACATAAAGCTTACCGACTTTCTCTTCAGACAACCAATTTTGTTTTACTGGTGACATAATTCCTGCCTTTTCTACTGCTTCCATCATAGCATCCCTAATAGGAATGAAGGTATCCAATCCATCTTGAGCATTCTTAAAGTTATAATTATCTCCACCGGTAAACATAAAGTCATTGGTTACTACAGTGTAATACTTATCCATTTCAATAGGTGTGCCATCTGCTAAAACCATACTGCTAATTCTGTTGCCTGCTTCTGCCTCTTTATTATAAGTTACCATTACACCGGATATCTGAACCCAGCCAATATCCTCATTCATTATACCGTGTTCGATATTAGCCTTTACATCTGCGCCG
>JAHIPR010000095.1 GCA_018903015.1 bacterium | reverse complement strand
GGTTCTTTGGCAGGGGAAGATAAAATCTATGATGCTGCTTTTAGGCAAGCCGGTATTTTACGAGTAGAAGGAGTAGAGGAAATGTTCGATTTATGCCGGGGCTTGATTTATTACCCGAAAATCAAAGGAAATAAGATCGGAGTGGTTACTAATTCAGGGGGGCCTGCAGTATTGGCTACCGATAAATTAGAAGAATTAGGATTAATGGTATCTGAACCTTCCGAAAATTTAAAAAATGAGCTAAAAAAAATTCTTCCCCCTCACGTCTCCTTAGGAAATCCTTTCGACCTTCTGGCTTATAGTGGAGCTGAAAATTTTGCCCAGGTCAGTAAAATTATTTCCTCTGAATATGATGCTATCATTGCCATCTTTGTTCCCACTGCCTCCATGGATTCCACAGAGATTGCCACCGCTTTAGGAAAAATAAAAGAAGAAATAAAAATACCTATATTCGCTAATTTTATGGCTGGCAGATTAGTAAAAGAGGCGATTAGGGAATTAGAAAAATATGGAATCCCCAATTATGAAACCGGAGAAAGATGTGCGAGAGTGATTCAAAAAATTGCATCGTATACTTTGAAAAATTAAAAGATTTTTAAAATAACAAATAACCTTACAAAGATTTTTGACTTAAAAATCCATTTTAGATATAATGAAATTGGGTAGTTTTATTAAGGGGGTGATGCCTAATTTAAGATAGTGATTTAGTTTTAAGTTAATTAAATTTTAAAAAGAGGAGGTAGAAAAAAATGTTGTGCAGACGTTTTAGTTTATGTTTTGTTGTGAACATTTTAATCATTATTTTGGTAAGTTTAATATTTAGTTTTACGGTTTTAGCGGAAAAGCTACCTGAAAAGATCGTAATTGGCTGTCTTGAACCTCTTACTGGTGCACATGCAGTTTTTGGCACAGAAGCAAAAATTGGTATGGAGCTTGCTGTTCAGCATATTAATGAATCCGGTGGGATTCAGTCGTTAGGCGGTGTTCCTTTAGAATTGGTGACCGAAGATGTAGGTGAAGATGCAATGAGTGCTCGTCTGGCCACGGAGAGCATTATAAGCAAATATCATCCAGTGGCTGTTTTAGGTCTATATATTAGTCGATTAACTACTGCAGCATCTGAGATTACTGAAAGGGAAAGGGTAATTCTAGTTGCTGATGCTTTAGTAGATGGTGTAACCGAGATGGGTCGTCAATATCTATTTAGACCTGCTCCTAAAGCAAGCATGCAGGGCAGATCTGCTGTTGAATTTGTTTTAGAAGCAGCTAAAAAATCCGGGGTCTCTGTAGAAAAAATTGCTATTCTGAATGAAGATTCTTCTTTTGGAAGAAGTAATGCGATAGGTGCTGTACAAGCGGCTTTAGATAACGGGCTTACTATTGTCTATCAAAAGGAATATCCTTATGATATTACAGATGCTTCATCTATTGTTCATGGAATTGCTACAGCTAAAGCAGATTTTGTAGTTACCTGCCCGTATTTTATGGATGGGATTATATTTGCTAAATCTTTTAAAGAATTGGGTAAAATTCCAAAATTTATTGCTGGTATGGGTGCATGTGGGTTTACAGATCCCGAATCTATAGAAGCATTAGGTGAAACATCCGAATATTATAGCAATACTTACAGTTACAACCCAGCTAAAAATACCCCACAAAATCGCAAATTCGTTGAAGAGTATACTGCTAAAGTTGGACACATACCTACTGAAGCTGCTGGAATGAATTATTACGCAATGTGGATCTTAAAAGAGGCGCTTGAGCTTTCCGGTAAGCTTTTCCCCGGGGACCCACTTAATCCAGACAATTTACGAAAAGCATTTTTAGATCTTGACTTAACTTCAGGTCCTGCAGTTGAAACTTTTCCGGTAAATCATGTTGCTTTCGATGGAAAAGGTGATAATCCTTATGCTAGAGCCACAATTATGCAGGTTATTAAAGGTGAACCTAAAGTTGTTTGGCCCTTTGATGAAGCAGAAGCTGAGTTTATTTTCCCCAGGTTAGATGCTACCTATTAATTTTTATTGGCTACTGGATTTTAAACGGTTCTTTCAGTAGAATATAAAAATATTAATGCAGCATTTAATGTAACGTAACTATAAATAATATTTAGAAACTTTTGCCTGGCTAAATAAAATTGGTCGAATTATTAGCCAGGCAAAAGTGTATATTGGGTTAGAGCTATATAGAAGCCAGGGAAGGAATTAAGTATAGAATATGGAAACAATTATTCAAAGTCTTTTTGATGGAGCATTAATGGGTTGCATATATGCCCTGATTGCTTTGGGATTGTCACTCATATTTGGGGTAATGAATGTAGTAAACTTTGCACATGGAAATTTCGTAATGCTTTCTATGTACTTTTCTTTTTGGGCTGGTTCATTATGGGGAATTGATGCAGTCTTAACCCCACTAATTACTTTTCCTCTGTTATTTGTAATTGGAATGTTGGTCTATTATGGAATAATTGATCGAACACTAAAAGAACACTATACTATACAAATAGCCGTAACAGTAGGTTTAATGACTTTTTTAGGTGCCATTACTCAATTAGCATGGAAGGCACAGCCTCGTGCGCTTTCTTATTCTTTTATTCAAGGTAATATCCAG
>JAHIPR010000094.1 GCA_018903015.1 bacterium | reverse complement strand
TAAAATGTAAAGGAAAGGTAGCCAAATTAGAAAATTTATTAGAAAAAGATGCCCCAAAAGGTAATATAGGATTAGGACATACCAGATGGGCTACCCACGGGAGACCTAACAATATAAATGCGCATCCTCACAATGGATGTAGTTCAGAAATAGTGGTAGTGCATAATGGTATTATAGAGAACTATATGCCTTTAAGAGAAAGATTAATTTCCGAAGGGCACATCTTTACATCCGAAACAGATACCGAGGTTCTTCCCCATTTAATAGAAAGTAATTATCAGAATGATTTTACTTTAGCAGTAAAGGAATCTATAAAAGAAATAGAAGGTTCTTACGCTATCGGAGTTATTTCTACTCGCGATCCGGGAAAAATTGTCGCTTCACGTTGCGGGAGCCCCTTGATTATCGGAATAGGAGAAGGAGAAATGTTTTTAGCTTCTGATATCCCCGCTTTACTTAGTTATACCAATAAGGTAATCTTTTTGGAAGAAAGAGAAATTGCTACTATAACTAAAGATGGAGTAGAGATAATCAATTCCGAAGGTAAAATTTTACATAAAGAGGTAATAAATATTGATTGGGATGAAGAGATGACAGAAAAGAGTGGATATAAACATTTTATGTTAAAAGAAATTTTTCAAGAAACTATGGTGATCCGTAATAATTTAGAAGGTAGAATTAATCTGTCTACAAAAACACTGGAACTTAACAACCTATCTCTTCCTTTAGATAAGATTAAAGAAATAGAAAGAATATCTATTTTAGCTTGCGGGTCTTCTTATTATACAGCTTTAGCAGGTAAATATATTTTTGAGGAGTTAACCGGTATTCCGGTAGAAGTGGATTATAGTTCTGAATTTAGATACAGAAAAATATTACTGGGCAAAAAAGATTTAACCATTCTGATATCCCAATCAGGAGAAACTGCGGATACCATAGCTGCTTTAAGAGCTTGCCGGGAAGCTGGTTCTTACATATTGGCTCTTACCAATGTAAGGGGAAGCACTATCAGTCGGGAAGCAGATAGTGTAATGTATATTAAGGCCGGTCCGGAAATAGGTGTGGCTACCACAAAAGCTTTTGTTGGTCAATTAATGTGCCTTTATATACTATCTCTCTATTTTGCTCAAGTTAGGGAGACTCTTGATTCATCGGAGATTAATAAAATAATTTCCGAGTTAATAAAGATTCCTCAAATGGTCGAGATTATTTTACTTAAAGACCCAGAGATTGTTAAATTAAGTGAAGAATTTTGTAAATTTCATAATTTTCTTTACCTGGGACGGGGAATTAATTACCCAATCGCTTTAGAGGGTGCTTTAAAGCTTAAGGAGATTTCTTATATCCACGCCGAAGGTTATGCAGCAGGAGAGATGAAACATGGTCCTATTGCTCTTTTGGATAAGACCTTTCCGGTAGTGGTAATCGTGCCCAAGGATAAAGTGTATACTAAAGTGATTAATAATATAAAGGAAGTTAAAGCTCGAGATACCCTGGTATTAGCAATTGCCACAGAAGGCGATAAAGAGATTGTTAATATAGTAGATAGGGTATTCTATATTCCAAAAACTTCGGATATACTATATCCTATTTTATCAGTTATACCTTTACAATTGTTTGCCTACCATATTGCTAATAAATTGGGATGCGATGTAGATAAACCGAGAAATTTAGCTAAAAGTGTTACTGTGGAATAAAAATAGGAAAGAATAGTATTTTATTGATAATTGCTCATGTAAACTTTGATAGGACAATAAGATAAAGAAATGAATAGTAATTTTCTTGCTTTTTCTATATTATTTTTTTTGAATCTTTTCTTTTTCTTTACGAAGTACATGATATCCGATACGCTATACGAGTAATAATCTATTTTGTAAAATTATTAGATAAAGAGTATAATTGTAAAAATATATTTAAGAAAAAATTTGAGGAGGAAGCTATAAATGGAAAAAATGACCAAAGAAATGATTTTAAATAAGGCTAAAGAGCTAAATATAAAATTTATAAGATTGAGATTTACCGATATTTTAGGAATGCCTAAGAATGTAGAAATTCCGGTAAGAGAACTGAAAAAAGCCCTTAATGGGGAGATTATGTTCGACGGCTCTTCTATCCAAGGTTTTGTGCGGATTGAAGAATCAGATATGTTTTTAAAACCAGATTACTCCACCTTCACGATAAATCCCTGGGAAGAAGATAAAGATGTAGCCCGAATTACCTGTGATGTTTATAATCCTGATGGCTCACCCTTTGATGGTTGTCCCAGGAATAATTTAAAGAAAGTATTGGAAGAAGTGGAAGAGATGGGATATTCTACCAATTTTGGACCAGAAGTAGAATTCTTTTTATTTTTTAGAAATGAGGAAGGAGAGGCGACTACCAAGACTCATGATCGAGGAGGGTATTTCGACCTTTTACCCGTTGATTTAGGGGAAGAAGCGAGAAGAGATATGGTAATTGTTTTAGAAAAATTAGGTTTTGAGATTGAAGCCTCACATCACGAAGTTGCTCCCGGTCAGCATGAGATTGATTTCAGGTATTGCGATGCTCTCACTGCTGCCGATAGAATAATGACTTTAAAACTCACCGGTAAAACCATAGCTCTAAAACATAATTTACATGTTACCTTTATGCCCAAGCCTGTTTTCGGAATAAATGGTTCTGGTATGCACACTCATATTTCACTATTTAAAAATGGTAAGAATGTCTTTTATGACCCCAAGGGAAAATGTGAACTGAGCAAAGAAGCCTTATATTTTATAGGTGGATTATTAAGACATGCCAAAGGTTTTACCGCTATTACCAATCCTTTGGTAAATTCTTATAAGAGGTTAACTCCTGGTTACGAAGCGCCGGTTTATATTGCCTGGTCAGAGAGAAATCGCAGCCCTTTAATCAGAGTACCTGCAGCTAGAGGAGAAGGTGCCAGAGCTGAGCTGAGAAGTCCTGATCCATCCTGTAATCCTTATTTAGCTTTTGCAGTAATTCTAAAAGCAGGAATAGATGGAATTAAGAACCAGATTAATCCAGGGGAGCCGGTAAGTCAAAATATTTATACTATGAGTAAAGAGGAGAAAAAATCTTTGGGTATTGAAAGTTTACCTTCTACCTTGGAAGAAGCTTTGATAGAATTAGATAAGGACGAAGTAGTAAAATCTGCTTTAACCAATCATATTTTAAAAAATTATATCGAGGCCAAGAGAGAAGAATGGGAAGACTATCGAATTCAAGTTCACCAGTGGGAATTGGATAGATATTTGATGATTTATTAAGAAACAGCGTGTAGCGTGTAAGGGCTCGATTCATCGAGCCCGCAAGAAAATTTACTAAAACCCTGGGTTGGATAAATACGTCCCCTACAAAACAAAATTGTGAATTCTGGAAGACAAGCTCTCGTCTGTTATTAACTATACGCTAAACGCTACCCGCTATACGCTATAATGTACGAAATACAAGATACGAGATACGAACGACGAATTAATTCTGGCTTCTGACTCATGAATAATTTATATTTTTTGGAGGTGTAGATTATTAGTAATTATCAGTTAAAAAAAATTGATTTGAGAAGTGATACAGTTACTTTGCCTACGAATGAGATGAGAGAGGCAATGAAAAATGCTAATGTTGGGGATGATGTTTACCAAGAAGATCCTACAGTTAATCAACTGGAAGAATTGGCTGCTAAGAAACTGGGGAAAGAGGCAGCGTTATTTGTGTCCAGTGGCACTATGGGTAATCTTATTGCGCTATTGACTCATTGTCAAAGAGGAGATGAAGTAATTTTAGAGGGGGACTCCCATATTTATTATTATGAAGTGGGAGGTATGTCGGCAGTAGCGGGTGTGATACCACGGCTGATTGTCGGAGATAGAGGAATTCTTAATCCTCAGAATATTAGGGGAACATTAAGAGATGAAAATCTTCATTACCCTAAGACGACTTTAATCTGTTTAGAAAATACTCATAATCGGGCGGGTGGAACAATTACCTCGCCTAAATTAACCGGGGAAATCTGTCAGTTAGCTCATCAAAGAAATATTGCTGTTCATTTGGATGGAGCTCGAATATTTAATGCTGCTATAGCTTTAGATATCGAACCCATTCTCCTCACTAAAGATGTTGACTCAGTAATGTTCTGTCTTTCCAAGGGTCTTAGCGCTCCGGTAGGTTCGATTTTAGCCGGTTCAAAGGAATTTATTCAAAGAGCACGTAAAAATAGAAAGATGCTGGGAGGAGGAATGAGACAAGCAGGTATTTTAGCAGCAGCTGGTATAATTGCCATTGAAAATATGGTAGAAAGATTAGGAGAAGACCATAAAAATGCACGAATATTAGGAGAGGGTTTGGCTGATATAAGTGGAATAAAAGTTGATTTAGAGACAATTCAGACTAATATGGTCTATTTTGACCTTAATAAATCTGGTATGGATACTTACCAGTTTTTGCCTAAGTTGGCAGAGTATAATATATTAGGTTCACCGCGACCACCTACCAAAGTTCGTTTGGTTACTCATTACGGAATTAGTGAAAATGATATTTATACCACTATAAAGGCGATAAAAGAAATAGTCAGAAATTAGTATATAGTATTCCATTCTAGCGGATAGCGTTTAGCGTAGAGCGTATAGTTAGAAAAGAGGGAATCAGATTAGAATTGACCGGGTAAATTGCAGATTATTAAATTAAATTTAATTGGTAAATTGGTCAATAGGCCAATTAGTAAATTATAAATACTTGTATCTTGCTAATCCAAAACTATACGCTAAACGCTATCCGCTATACTATTCACTAGCGACTAATTAATGTAGGGAGGTTTTACTTTTGCAAGCTTTACCAGGATATGCGAACTGTTTTGTCTGTGGAAAAGGCAATCCTATCGGTTTAAACATTGTTTTTTTTAGAGACCAGTATAAAGTTAAAGCGGAGTTTATTCCCGAATCAAAACATCAAGGCTTTAAAGGAATTGTTCACGGAGGAATATTATTTTCTATTTTAGATGAGATAATGGGCAGAACTGCAATCATAACTAAGGATGTGATGACTATGACCGTAGAAATAAACATCAAATACAGAAAAAAAGCCCTGGTAGGTGAAAAAATTATCTTTACCGCACAGATGACTAAAGATTTAGGCAGAATGATTGAGGCTCAAGCGGAAGCTCGTTCAGAAGATGGCACTTTATTTACCGAGGCAAAGGGGAAATTTATAGTTTTATCTAAGGAGATGCAGAAAGAAGTAGAGGAATATATGCGTCCTTGATTTTTATTTTAGACATTATATAAATCAGATATATTGGATTGAAGAACAATAGATTTACCTAAGTAAGATTTTAGTATTTAATAAGGTTAATTGCCGGACTTTCTTAAAATAATCAGATTAATAATGAATGGGAGCAAACGATGTTTTTTACTAAACTATTAATACTATTTGTAATAATTCCAGTAACAGAACTGTATATTCTAATTGAAGTGGGGAAGAAGATAGGGAGTCTAACCACAATTGGTGTAATCATCTTAACCGGGATTATTGGAGCATACCTGGTAAAAAGTCAAGGGTTTATGATTTTAAGGAAGATTCAGAACGATTTAAATGAGGGGATCATGCCAGGGGACAGCTTAATTCAGGGAGCAATTATCCTGGCCGGAGGGATATTACTTCTTACTCCCGGTTTTGTTACAGATATATTAGGTTTTATTTTTTTAATGCCCGTTAGCAGAAGCATAGTTAAAAAATATTTATTAAAGTGGCTAAAAGGAAAGATAAAAGAGGGTAATTTTTATTATAGAGAGTTTTAAAAATACTTATTCATTTACAGCTAAAAAATAGTAAGAAAAAGGAATAATATTATTGATTATAGGTTGTGGAATAGATTTAGTCAAAATAGAAAGAATAGAAAAAATAATTAAAAAGTGGGGAGATAATTTTATTTTCAGGATATTTACCTCCCTGGAGAAAGAATATTGTGAAAAAAAGAAGGGCAACAAATATCAATCTTATGCCGGAAAATTTGCCGCTAAAGAAGCACTATTAAAAGCATTGGGATTAGGATTAAGAGAGGCTAACTGGAAAGAAATTGAAGTAACCAATAACGAGCTTGGTCAACCTATTATAAATACATCTGGAAAATTGAAAAATATTGCTTTTGCAAAAGGAGTTAGCAAATATTTTATTAGCATTTCTCACGCCAAAGAATATGCTATTGCCCAAGTAATACTGGAGGGTCTATTTGATAAGTGAAAATTAATACTGATTCGTATCTATTTAGTTAGCTAGTTAGTTGGTTACCTGGTTAGCTGATTAAAGAATTAATACCAGGTCGGCGTAGAGGCACGGCGTGCCGTGTCTTCTTGTACTAACGACTAATTCAAAGGAGTTATCTTATGAAGGTAGTTACCAGTCAGCAAATGAGAGAAATTGATCGCAAAGCAATAGAGGAAAATAAAATATCTGGTCTTGCTTTAATGGAAAATGCCGGATTAAGAATATTTCAAAGCCTGAAAGATATTTATTCTGACTTAAGATTAAAAAAGATTATCATCTTTGCTGGATCGGGCAATAATGGTGGAGATGGTTTTGTAGTTGCCCGTCATCTTTATGATTATGGAGTGAAAGTAAAAGTATTTCTCCTGGCTCCTTTTCATAAAATTAAAGATGAGGCAGGGGAAAATTTAAATATAATTGATAAAATGGGAGTCGAAGTAATCGAAGTAGAAACAGTAAAACTCGAAGAGATACAAAAAGCCATACAAAATTCTGATTTGATTATTGATGCTATATTAGGAACCGGATTACAAGGAAGGGTGACTGACTTAAAAGCTGAGATAATAAATTTGATTAATGTGGCTAACAAGGAGGTAGTTGCAATTGATGTTCCTTCTGGTTTAAATGCAGATTCAGGAAAGATTGAAGGACCATGCATCAAAGCAACTCATACTATTACTTTAGCACTGCCAAAAATTGGTTTACTGCTTTTTCCTGGAGCAAGCTTTGCAGGAAAGGTAAAAGTTGAAGACATTGGCATACCTTCTTATCTTTTAAAAAATAATAAAAT
>JAHIPR010000093.1 GCA_018903015.1 bacterium | reverse complement strand
TGCAGTTAAATATTTACTAACAATGGGGCACAAGAAGATAATGTATTTAGCCGGAATAGAAGGGACCAAAACTAATCAGGAAAGAGAAAAAGGTTACCTTGTTGCCCTGAGAGAAGCCCATATAAATTGGAAAAAAGAATTGGCGGCTGATTTCCGTCTGGATACTGCTTATCAGAAAATAATACAATATTGGCCTCAGTTAAAGAATTCAGATAAACTACCTACGGCTATCTTTGCATCCAATGACCTGATGGCTATCGGGGCTTTAAAAGCTTTTGCCCAATTAAAGGTCCGGGTACCAGAAGATATATCCATAATCGGTTTTGATAACATATCTTTTTCTGATTGCACATATCCTCCTTTGACCACCATTGCTCAGCCTACTTACCTGATGGGTCAAAAGGCAGTTGAGACTTTGCTCAAAGTGATTGATAAGAAGAAAATAAAGAAATCTGTAGAGCTTGAAACTGAGCTTATTGAACGGGATTCAGTAAGCAGATGGGAGGTCTAAAGGTGAAAAAAAATGGAATTTTAAACCCTCAACTTAATAGGGTTATCTCTGAGATGGGACATCGCGACATGTTAATCATTGCTGATGCCGGCCTGCCTATTCCTAAAGGAGTTGAGAGAATTGATTTGGCTTTAAAATGCGGAACACCTTCTTTTGCAGAAGTCTTACCGGCAGTTCTTTCCGAATTAAAAGTCGAAGAGGCCTATGTAGCTAAGGAAATTAAAGAGAAAAATCCTCAAATCCTAAATTTAATTTCCTCATTAACGAGGGAAATTAAATTTATTACCCATGAAGAGTTAAAAGAATTATCTAAACAAGCCAGAGTAATTGTTAGAACGGGAGAATGCAGTCCTTATGCCAATATTATTCTAATCTCAGGAGTGATATTTTGAACGATTTAGCCTTAGAATTTATTAATATTTCTAAAAGTTTCCCTGGAGTGCAGGCCTTAAAAGAAGTCAGTATTAAGATAAAAAGAGCTGATGTTCACGCAATTGTAGGAGAAAACGGAGCTGGCAAATCAACTTTGATGAAAATAGCTGTAGGGGAATTGCTCCGTGATACCGGGATTATCAAAGTATTTGGTCAGGAAGCTCAAATTAATTCTCCTTCTGACGGTTACCGCTATGGAATTAGTTTAATTCATCAGGAATTTAGTTTAGTCCCTACTTTGGATGTAGCCCAAAACATTTTTTTAGGTCGGGAATTAACCAGTGGACATTTATCCTTTATGGATAGTAAGTTAATGTATAAACAGACCGAGGAAATTTTGGATTCTCTAAAGATATTTCATTTAGATTTCCACTTAAAGATAGGAGATTTAACTGTAGCCCAGAAGCAAGTGGTAGAGATTGCTAAAGCCTTATCTTTAAATTCTAAAATAATTATTATGGATGAACCTACTGCTGCCTTAACATTAGAAGAAACCAGCCGTCTCTTTGAGGTAGTGCGGGGGCTAAAAGCCAAGGGGGTTACCACGCTTTTTATCTCTCATCGCTTAGAAGAGATATTCGAGATAGCTGATAAAGTAAGTATCCTGCGGGATGGAGAATTAATCTTAACTAAACCGGTAGCCCAGATTGACCGTAATCAGGTGATTAATAATATGGTCGGCCGCTCCTTAAATTTTGTTTTCCCTCCCAAGGTAAAACATAAAAAAGAAGCCAAAGTAGTCTTAGAAGTAAAAAAAATCAATAAAGAAAGACAATTTTCAGATGTCTCCTTTCAACTTAAAGAAGGAGAAATTCTTGGTCTGGCTGGTCTGGTAGGTTCTGGTCTTTCAGAGGTGGCTTTGGCTATCTTCGGTCTAAACCGTTTAGATACAGGAGAGATATATATAAAAGGAGAAAAAGTAGATGTAAATTCCCCTTTTAAAGCCATTGAACACGGTCTGGCTTTACTACCGGAAGACCGAAGGAAATTAGGGTTGGTCATTGTTAGAAGCGTATTAGAAAATCTTACGCTTCCTGCACTTTACCGGGATATTGCCAGGAAATATTTTATTGACCTGAAGAGAGAATTGTTGCTGGCCAAAGAAGCACAGGAGGAATTGTCCATTCGTTTTGCTTCCTTTTCCCAGAAAGTAGAGTCATTAAGCGGAGGCAATCAACAGAAGGTGGTGGTTGGTAAATGGCTGCTCACCAGGCCTAAGATTTTAATTATGAATGAACCAACCAGGGGGATAGATGTCGGGTCTAAATTAGAAATCTATAATATTATTAATACTCTGGCCCAAAGAGGGATAGGGATAATCTTTATCTCTTCCGAGTTTACCGAAATATTAGGAATTGCTCATCGAGTTTTAGTAATGAGCGAGGGGAGAATTACTACAGAATTAGATCCGGAGAGTTCAACAGAAGAAGATATTTTAAAGTTTGCTACCAGAAAAAAGGTGTCTTAATATGAAAAATTTACAGTTTAAAGACATGATTCGACGGTATGGTATATTAATCGGTTTTATCGGATTAATTATTGCCTTTTCTATTTTATCTGAAAGATTTTTCACCATATCCAATATGCTTATTGTAATGAGGCAGACTTCTATTGTTGCTTTCCTGGCTGTGGGTATGTCCTTTGTAATTCTTGGAGCTGGCATAGATCTCTCCGTAGGTTCTGTTTTAGCTTTCTCCGGGGCAGTAGGAGCGGGAGCAATGCAAAATGGAGGAGTGTTTTTAGGTGTTCTTGCTGGCCTGGCTCTGGGAACTGCCTTAGGAGTTTTTAATGGTATAGTCATTACTAAATTAAAAATACCTGCCTTTATCGCAACTCTGGCCATGATGGCTATAGCTCGGGGAGGGACTCTGGTTTACACCGATGGACGTCCGATTACTGGTTTGCCTTCTTCTTTTGCTTTTTTAGGGAGAGGATACATAGGGAATGTTCCCTTCCCTATCATATTAATGTTAATTATATTTATATTAGCATATATTTTTTTAAAATTAACCCGTTTCGGTCGTTATGTCTACGCCACCGGAGGTAACATTAATGCTGCTCGAGCATCAGGAATAAAAGTAGATAATGTTATTATTTCTACCTTTGCGATTAGTGGTTTTCTTTCCGGATTAACTGGCATGGTTTTGGCTTCCCGGCTTAATTCCGCCCAGCCAACAGCTGGCATGGGTTATGAATTAGATGCTATCGCAGCTGTGGTCTTGGGCGGAACCAGTCTTTTTGGTGGAGAAGGAGAGCTGTGGGGCACTCTGGTTGGAGCTTTTATTATGGGTATCCTGAACAATGGATTAAATATGCTTAATGTTTCGTCCTTTTACCAGCAGGTGGTAAAAGGTATAGTCATCCTAATAGCTGTAACAGTAGCTCAAAGCGGTAAGAAATGAGAAATTACCGAAAAAAAGGGGGTGAAAGAATAGGGAAAAAGATCTTTGTTAATTAATATTACTGTATCTTAAAAAAATAAGGAGGTTTTTCAAATGAAAAAATTATTACTTGCACTTTGTTTGGTAGCAATTTTAGGGGTTTCTGCTTTTGCGAGCAGCATGACCATCGGATTATCAGTTTCTACTCTGAATAATCCTTTCTTTGTAATCTTAAGGGACGGTGCTATAGAGCAGGCAAAAATTCTTGGTGTGGAATTGGTAGTAATGGATGCTCAGAATGATCCGGCCAAACAGGTATCTGATATTGAAGACTTAATTCAGAAAAAAGTTGATGTTATTCTCTTAAATCCTACTGATGCCGATGCTTTGGTTCCAGCAGTTGAACAGGCTAATAAAGCCGGTATTCCTCTCTTAACCATTGACCGTAGTGTCAGCGGTGGAGATGTTGCTCTGCATATTGCTTCCGATAATGTTAAAGGCGGAGGGATGGCTGCAGCCTATCTGGTAGAGCAATTAGGAGAAAAGGGTATCGTAGTAGAATTAGAAGGAATTACCGGTGCATCTGCTGCTCGGGAAAGAGGTCAAGGTTTTGATACTTATATTGCCAAATTCTCTGG
Source organism: bacterium (assembly GCA_018903015.1). Next base: position 641 of record JAHIPR010000093.1, on the reverse strand, counting down.
TATCAAACTGGCTGCAAAACAGACTGCTGACTTTGATAGAGCTAAGGGAATGAGCGTTATGGAAAATATACTACAGGCTCAACCAAAAATCGATGCAGTATTTGCTCAGAATGACGAAATGGCTCTGGGTGCTATTCAAGCTATAAAAGCAGCTAAAAGGCAGAATGAAATGTTTGTAGTAGGGTTTGATGCTGTACCTGATGCTCTTGATGCTATCAAAGCAGGAGATATGAAAGCAACTATTGCTCAGCAACCCTGGATGATGGGAGTTCTGGGAGTAATGAATGGTTATTTAGTAGTAAATGGTGTAGAATTAGGTGTAGAATTTATCCCTGTTCCCTTAAAAGTCATTACCGAATAAAGTAAATCAGTGAATCAGGGGACGGTTCTCTAATTCAAAAATGAATTGTTTGAGCCGTCCCCAAAAAAAATCAAAAGACTTTCTTTAATTAAATTTAATTCAATTAGAGTTAAATTTGCTGCTTAGGTAAAATATGTTGTATTAAAATTTTAGTTTTTGGGAGATAATCACACTATTATAATTATATTATTTATGAAATTATTATAAAGGGAGCTATAGAAATGTCTGCTTGCCAAAAAATAATTATTGATACAGATTGTGGAATAGATGATGCTGTAGC
>JAHIPR010000092.1 GCA_018903015.1 bacterium | reverse complement strand
TTTAAAATTATATTTATGGTATAGGTATAGATAAATATTTGAATGGGCTCTGCCACTATTCGCGGGGGTATTAATACTTTCCAAGAAAGCCCGAATAAAATATTTAAAAAATACGGTATCAAAATAATAGAAGTTATCACCTGCCCTACGGTAATAGCTATTCCTAAATTAAAAACATTAGGTTCATTTTTTTTCATTAAAATCAAGATAGCCGCAGGTATTATTCCGGTCAAAGCAGAAGTTAGAGTAAAGTGAGGCATATAGGCACCTATAGGATTGATGAAATATCCCAACAGGTCAGAAAAGGTTCCGATTAACCCTCCGGCTAATGGACCAAATATAATACCTCCTAAGATTATGGGTAATTTCCCCAGACCGATCCTGATTCCCTCTACTCCTCCGATAGCAATACGTAAACTGGCTACCCGAGTTAAAATTATACTTAGAGTAATTAGAAGACCCATGGTGGTAATTTTATGGGACGATATTTTCATTTTTTTTCTTTCCCTCCTTGATATAGCATTATAATAATAGATATAGCTTTATATCTGCTACATCAAGAAGAGTCTTTGTAAAGGCATTTTCGATGTAGCAGCGGACGCGATGACCTACCGCAGGACTAAAGAATTTCCCAATAGAAACCCTTAATCCTTTCGTTTAGAGACAACGTCCCATTCTCTAACACTTAACGCAAGTCACCTACTCTTGCTAAATATTCTATATGTCTTGTATTCGGCTCACCTCCATTTGCATACTGCAATTATTATTTATTAAATTAATTATTTTTTGCATTTATATCTTTAATTTATCTTCTTAAGTAAATAACATAAATCAAAGTTTTTAATCACTCTTTTGCTAAAAATACTTTGTTCTTTAAAATTCCAATCCCCTCAATCTCTACCTCTACTATATCCCCCGCCTCTAATTGTCCAACTCCAGAAGGAGTTCCGGTAGCAATTATATCCCCTGGAAATAGGGTCATTATTTTAGAAATAAAACTGACTATTTTATCAACTTTAAAAATCATATTACTGGTGGAAGAATTCTGCATTGGTTGACCATTCTTATAAAGTTTTATTTGAAGATTATCAGGATTTAACTCAGTAGAAATAAAAGGTCCAATTGGCGCAAAGGTATCAAACGATTTAGCTCTGGTCCATTGTTCATCTTTCTTTTGTAAATCTCGAGCAGTTACGTCATTAAAACAAGTATATCCCAGAATATTTTTAAAGACATCTTCGGGTTCAATATTTTTAATTCTATTTTTAATAATCACTGCTAATTCTGCTTCATAATCTAATTGCTTGCTCATCTTAGGATAAATTATATTATCGTTATGAGCAATAAGTGTACTCGGGGGTTTCATAAATATCAACGGTTCGTCGGGAATTTTCATCTGAAGTTCATTTGCATGGTCAAAATAATTTAATCCCACAGCTATTATTTTAGTTGGTATACAGGGGGGTAAAAATGTTATTTCTGATAAAGAATATTCCTTTTCTATAGTTTTATGATTATTAAAAATATCACCAACTACTTCTCTAATTATATTTCCTTTCTCAAGTAATCCGTATCTTATATTTCCATTTTGATAAAATCTTAAATATTTCATAAATACTCCCTCTACTTTTAAAGTTAGAATAATATTATTAACCTACCACTTCTTTAAACACTCTTAAAAAATTGCCTCCTAATCTATGCAATACTCTCAATACTCCTAAATCACCTTCTAAGGCCTCTCTTCCTTCAATGGAAAGAATAGCAGCAATCTTCCCTGCTCTATTTACTTCCTTTATCTGATTATAATTAATAACCAGTGATATATCGTCCGGATTTTTCTCTATTTCCTTATAAAAGCAATCGATTAATTGTAAAGTTCTTTTTAATGATCTATCCGGTTTATAAATGTCTTCTATAAAAACAGCAAAAAACTGGACATCAATCCCTCCCTCTTTCATTCTGGGGATATCCAGGTGACCGGTAGTTGATTTTTTTTCTAAGGTTCTTTTATGGTTCATAACCTTTAAAATAGTATCGCAATGCCCATCAAATACTATCGCCTTCTGGTGTATCTGTTTTGCTTTGATTAAATGCGTATTAGCCTCTACCAAATTTAATTTCACCTACTTTCATGAT
>JAHIPR010000091.1 GCA_018903015.1 bacterium | reverse complement strand
GGAGAATAATTCAGAAACTTTCTTTTCTATTAATCCTCCAATAGTAACCACTCCTACAAGAAAATGACTTTCTCCTTTTAATTGGTTAATTATTGATTTGGGGAATCTAAAAGTCAGTCCATTTTCTAAACTAATCCTCCCCTTTAATGTAAAGCGAATAATTTTAATTAAGGAATAAATCCCTCGGGGCTTAAAAAGATCATAACCTCGATTAATTTCCTCTTCGGTAATCTGTAAAATATTTTGATTGGGGGTTTTAACCCTTTTTTTACTATATCCCTGGTATCGTAATACTTCCTCCCTGTCTATATTTAATTTAATATCTTTTATTATCATCATATCTCTCATCTTTTAATTTAATAAACGGCAGACCAAATCCATATCTCGTAAAGGGAATATATGAATTCCGGCTGCTTCTTTAAATTTATGTATTTCACTAATAAGTTCTCGGGATATCTTTACTCCCTCCTCTACGTCCTTCTCCCTCATTCTCTCCTTTACTCCTGGGGGAACAAAGATACCTGGCAAATTTTTATTTAAATATTCAACCATCTTATAACTCTTTAAGGGCATGATTCCGATAATTTTGGGTATATTGATATGAGCGGTAAGTTTTAAAAATCTTTCCAATAGCCCTATATCATAAATGGGCTGGGTTTGAATAAAATTAGCCCCGGCCGATACTTTTTTCTCAAACCGTTTTATCTCCTTTGTTAAATCCTGGGCAGTGGGATTAACCGCTATCCCGATAAAAAAATCTGTTTTATCTTTAAACTCATTTCCACCGTACTCATATCCATTATTTAACTTATTTACCATCTTTACTAATCCTATAGAATCAACATCATAAACACCAGTCGCCATAATATAATCACCTCCCTCGGGAGGGTCTCCAGTTAAAGCTAAAATATTCTTTACCCCCAAAGCAGATGCACCTAAAAGTTCTGCCTGTAAACCCAATAAATTTCTATCTCGGCAGGTTATATGAAAAATTGCTTCTAACCCTATTTTTTCCTGAATAATATGAGAAAGGGCGATGGGGCTCATCCTTAATTTAGCCAAAGGACAATCAGTAACATTTACTGCATCCACTAATTTTCTGAAGTTTGTACTATTTACTTCTGTTAAAATTCTCTCTAAATTTAAAGTTTTGGGGGGATCTAACTCCACTGTTACTACAAACTTATTCGCTGCTAATTTTTCTCTTAAATTCATTAACTTCATATCCACCTTTCTTTGCTTTAACTAAAATTACAATCTCCCTTTTAAAAAGGAACAAAGAACCGTCCTGTTCCTTTATAATTTTCCTTCTCGAAAAGCCTTGAGATATTGTCCGCAAAATTCATCTTTACCCAACAAAAGGTTGGTTGCTTTAATTAAGGCCATTATCTTCTGATCAGTGGAATCTAATATTACAGCATCAAGACCACACGCCATTGCCAAAACCACAAAATCTTGATTAATCAATCTTCTCTCCGGCAACCCGTAGGAAATATTACTTAATCCTATAATTGTTTTAACTTTAGGATGTGAATCCTTAATTCTTTTTAAAGCCTCCAGAACAATATTGGAATTTTGAATATTAGCACTAACCGGCAAAGTTAAAGGATCAATATATATATCTTCTATGGGAATTCCTTCATTGGTAAGTTTCCTTATTAATCCGTCAGCAATTTTAAATCTCTCTTTTGAATCCTGAGGGATACCCCGTTCATCCATAGTAAGGGCTACCACCGAACACTTATATTTTTTGACTAAAGGTAAAATTAATTCCAGTTTTTCTCTCTCTGCTGTTACTGAATTAATCAAGGCTTTACCTTTATCCCAATCATAAACCTCTAACCCCACCTTTATAGCTTCATGGTTAGGACTATCGATACATAAAGGAATATCCACTGCTTCTTGAACCGTCTTTACCAACCATTTCATATCTTCCGGTTCGCTCTTTCTAATTGTCCCGATATTTAAATCCAACATCTGGGCTCCACCTTCAACCTGTTTTTGGGCTAGCTCTTGAATAAACTTTTTGTTTTTGCCTTCCACCATATTTTTAATATCTTTTCGACTGGAATTTATCTTTTCTCCAATAATCAACATTTAAAATTATCCCCTTAAATTTTTAATAACTCCCTTGCCTTATCTACTGCCGATGCAGCATCTGGAGCATATACGTCTGCACCAATCTCATTAGCAAATTCTTGGGTAACCGGTGCCCCTCCTACCATTACTTTAATCTTATTTCTTAAACCTGCTTTTTTAAAAATAGTTATTACATCCATCATACCAATCATAGTAGTAGTCAGTAGGGCAGATATACCCACAATATCCGGTTGATGTTCCTGGGAGGCTTTTAAAAATTTTTCAGGAGGGATATCTATCCCTAAATCTATAACTTCAAATCCTCCCCCTCTTAACATCATAGCTACCAAATTCTTGCCAATATCGTGTAAATCGCCCTTTGCAGTACCGATTATCACCTTACCCACGGCTTTCACTCCACTTTTGATTAATTTGGGTTGTAGTAACTCCAACCCTCCGTACATCGCTTGAGAAGCTAATAGTACTTCAGGAAGAAAAATTTCATTGTTCTTAAATTTTATTCCGACAACCTTCATCCCTTTAATTAGGCCCTGCTCCAAAATTTCCTTAGGTTCTATTTTCTCCCATAAAGCCTTCTGGGTAATCTCCTTTACTTTTAAAATATCGCCTCGAAATAGGGCCTCTTGTAATTCCTTTAACTCTACCATAAATTATCTCCTTCTCTTATTAAACTACTACCGCCTAAGGCATCTGTGGGCACGATGCATCGTGCCCCTCCCTACATCTAAATCCTAGTCTTTTCACGCGGTACGCGATAACACTATTTATTATTCTTCTTCTTCCTGGCTTCTTTTTTTTACTATATACTAACGACTATTCACTATTTCACTAACGACTAATTTATTCATTAATAATTTTTAGTAATTCTCGAGCCGCCTTTTCTGGCCCTTTCTGTTCATATCCCGGAATACCTAACCTTGTTCTTAACTGGCCAACTTTAACTTTGTTTTCAAATAGTTTGTTAAAATATCTTAGGACAATCCTCTCATGTAATTCCTTATACTGTAAGGGCCCGAAAATATTGGCGAAATAGCTGCGTACCAAGCCTTTTTCCGTTGTAGTCCCCTTGGCTAATCGAGCTCCCTCTCGAAAGACCGCGAGCGCTTCTTCTGCTGAAAAAAACTCTTCAAAAATAGGATGATTATCATTTACTTCTTCATAATTATTAGCATAAAGAAAATAATCTACTTTATATCCCTTTAATACTTCCTGCAAAGTAGTAATAGGTATGACAGCTCGAGCATTAACCTTATGAGGGCTCATAATAATAGATCGATCAATTACTCCAAAGGCATAACCAGATTGTAAATCATCTAATCTGACAAATGCACCCACTTCAGTACCATAGCTTTTTATCTCTCCTTCTTCGGTTATCTCCAGAGATCCCATATCATCATAGATAATAGTCATATCGCGAATATATTCC
>JAHIPR010000090.1 GCA_018903015.1 bacterium | reverse complement strand
TACCGGTTTATCAGAATAATATAAATAATATCATAGGTTTTATTTATGCCAAAGACTTCCTTATCGGAGATTTAAAAAAGAAATTAAGTAAAAGTATAAATTTATTAGGTTTGATTCATCCGCCTTACTTGGTCTCAGAAAGTAAAAGAGTTACTACTCTTCTAAAAGAATTTCAGAGAAAGAAAGTTCATATTGCAGTAGTAATAAACAAAGAAAATAAAATATCCGGAGTAGTTACCATAGAAGATTTATTAGAGGAAATTTTTGGAGAGATAGAAGACGAATTTGATAAAGCTAAATAATTATAAAATAATTTTACAACTAAAGAAAGTGGATAAATTATGAAGAAAGAAATGTTGGGTAAATCATTTTTATGCGTGTTTATATTGTTATTTTTTGTTTTATTTGCTTGTCTTACTATAAATAGTAATATTTACGCCAGCACTGTAAGACCCTTAGCCATAATGATCGGTAATTCACCCGAAGAAGTAATTCACCAAACTGGTCTGAATAAGGCAGATATAATTTATGAAGCAAATGTAGAGTATCCTTTTACCAGATTAATGGCCATATTTAATAATAGTGATGAGGTCATAGTAGGACCGGTCAGAAGCAGCAGGTATTATTTTTCCAGATTAGCTGTAGAGTGGTCTGCCATCTTTGCTCACTGTGGAGGGCAGAGCTTGAAGAGTGAAAGGATGGTTAATTTAGACCAGATGCTTTATCCTTCCCCTTATTGGCGGGATAAAAACGTTGGGGGATGGATAAATCTTTTTGCTAAAACCCAGAATATAAGAGAGAAGAGCAGAAAAATGGGTTTTCAGGAAAAGGTAAATTTGGATAACCATTTGTTCAGCCTAAGAACACTGAATCTATCAGGAGGGGATATCACTAAAATATCTATTCAATATAACCAAAAATATACTATATCTTACGAATATAAAGCCAATACTAATACTTATTTAAGGTACATAAATTCTAAGCCCCATCAGGATAGCAAAACCCTCGAATCTATAACTGCTTTCAATATAATAATCCAGTATGTTCCGGTTGAAGAAATACCCGGTGATGAAGAGGGAAGGCTGGAGGTAGGGGTGATCGGCGAAGGTATTGCCAAGATATTTTACGGAGGAAATTATTATTTAACGAAGTGGGTCAAAAAGTCTAAAGGCCACCCGACTGTATATTATGATAACCAAGGAAATGTTATCAACTTAAACCAGGGAAATATATGGATTCATTTGGTGCCAGAGGAAACAAAGGCGTGGTTTAAATAAAGAAGGTGAAAATACTGTGAAAGAAGAATTTAAAAAATTAATTAAAGAAGCAGAAAAGGCCAGAAAAAGGGCCTATACTCCCTATTCTAAATTCCAAGTGGGAGCTGCTGTTCTCTGCGCTGATGCCAAAATATTTACCGGCTGCAATATTGAGAACGCATCTTTTGGTTTGACCGTATGCGCAGAAAGAGTCGCTATTTTTAAAGCTATTTCAGAGGGCTCAACTAAATTTGAAGCTATTGCTGTTATTGGTGATACGGATAAACCTTGTTCTCCCTGTGGCGCCTGCCGGCAGGTAATATCAGAATTTGGTGAAGACATTCCCCTGATTATGTCGAATTTAAAGGGAGATGTTAAGATTAAAAAAATAAAGGAATTGCTTCCTGAGGCATTTGGTAAAAACGATCTTTTATAGCGGAGATTATCTTATAGTATGTTGTATAAAACAGAAGGTATAGTCTTAAAAAGTATGGAGTATGAAGAAGCTGATAAAATTGTTAATATATACACCAAAAATTATGGTAAGATTACCGCCATTGCCAAAGGAGTCCGAAAGACAAAAAGTAAATTCGGAAGCAGTTTGGAAATATTAACTCACTCTGCCTTTTTGTTTTATAAAGGTAGAAATATTGATATTGTCAGTCAGGCCGAAATATTAGAATCTTTTTTCTCAGCAAGCAAAGAAGTTATTAAATTTGCTTTTGCTGCCAATTGTGTGGAAGTAGTTAATAAATTAACCGAAGAGCGGGAGATAAATATTGGTCTGTTTAATTTACTAAAAGAGGTTTTACATTATTTGAGGGAATCTAATGATCCAAAATTACTTACCTTGTCTTTCAAATGGCAAACTATGTCAATTTTAGGATATAGACCCTCACTTAATCATTGTTGCAGATGCAATAAAAGTGTAGAAGACCAAAAAGGGATGTATTTTAATATAAAAGAAGGCGGACTGGTGTGTAATAATTGCATAGTCAAAGATAAAGAAGGGTGTGTTAAAGTTTCTATTTATTTTAATAAATTAGTAAGGAAAATACTAATTACACCTTTATCTACTATATCAAATGCTACCATTCCTGATGAAAAAATAAAAGAATTAGAGAAAATAACTGATTTATATATAGCCTATCATTCGGAGAAAAGTTTTAAAACAGATAGATTTTTGAAATCTCTTTAACTGCTTAGTCGTTAGTAAGAAAAACATCTCGCTTTTAATTTCTTAACCAGCTAACCAGGTAACTAACTAACTTTCTGACCAACTTCTTACGCAATGCGCGATACGCTATAAGAGATAACAATAAGAGATAAGTCGTTGACAATTAAGGCTGATTTTGATATATTAACAAATAAAATATTGTCCCTCTCTCTAACAGATAATAGTTTTCAGAAAATCCCTATGAGAGGGAATTTCACTAGTAATTAAGAGCGAAAGAGATGTTAATATGGATTTTCAAGAGATAATTTTTAATTTACAGAAATTTTGGGGAGAACAGGGTTGTATCATTCAGCAGCCATATGATACAGAAAAAGGGGCAGGAACAATGAACCCAACCACTTTTTTAAGAGTATTAGGCCCTGAACCATGGAAAGTAGCTTATGTTGAACCATCTCGCAGGCCTGCTGATGGACGTTATGGAGAAAATCCCAATAGAGTACAACAACATTATCAATTCCAGGTTGTATTAAAACCTTCTCCTGAAAATGTGCAGGATATTTATTTTAAAAGTTTAAAAAGTTTGGGGATATCAAGAAAAGAGCATGATATAAGATTTATTGAAGGTGATTGGGAAGCCCCTACCCTGGGTGCCTGGGGATTAGGCTGGGAAGTATGGTTAGATGGCTTAGAAATAACTCAATTTACTTATTTTCAACAAGCTGGCGGGCTTGATTTAGATATTATTCCGGTTGAAATAACCTATGGGTTAGAGAGATTAGGTATGGTTATCCAGGATGTGAATAATGTTTTTGACTTAAAATGGGGTAAAAATATTACCTATAGGGACATACGCTATCAAGCAGAAGTAGAACAATCTAAGTATAACTTTGAAGAAGCAGACATACTGATGTTATTTAACCTCTTTAATATGTATGAAAAAGAAGCCAGAAGATTAATAGTAATAGAGCTGCCTTTACCGGCATATGACTATATATTAAAATGCTCCCATACTTTTAATCTATTAGATGCTCGAGGAGCAATTAGTGTTTCAGAAAGAACAGGATATATTTCCCGGGTAAGAAATATTGCCCGATTATGTGCAGAAGAATACGTAAAGCAGAGGGAAAGATTAGGTTTTCCCTTAATTAAGCAATAAAAGATCAGGCAGAGGATAAATTTAATGGAGAATGTAATTTTAGAAATTGGAACCGAAGAAATACCGGCGCAGTATATGGAGAATGCCCTAAAAGATTTAAATCAGTTAGCACAAAAATATTTAGAAGAAGCCAGAATAAATTATAAAGAAATAAAGGT
>JAHIPR010000089.1 GCA_018903015.1 bacterium | reverse complement strand
TTTATAAAGATTTGGGAGAAAAATAACTCTCCGTATTTACTGCCCCTGCAGGAAGATGCGGTTAAAAATTATGGGATTTTGGATTGTGGAGAAGAAATAGATTCCCGCGTGCGCGGGAATGACAGAGCTAAAAATCTCTTAGTTATCGCCCCTACCTCCTCAGGAAAGAGTTTCATCGGAGAGATGGCAGCCATCTCCCGGGTAACTCACCAGAAAAAAATCATCTACCTGGTTCCCTTAAGATCCCCGGCCGAAGAAAAATACCGACACTTTAAAAATCTTTACAGCAGCCATGGATCAGAAACGGTAATCTCTACCCGTAATCACAGAGAAGAAGACTACCGCATAATCCGGGGAACTTACAAGATAGCGGTAATGGCTTACGAGAAATTCAACTACTTTCTCCTGAAATATCCTGAATTATTAGACGATGTCTCCCTGGTAGTTATAGATGAGATGCAAGCGATCAATCATCCGAAATGGGGTCCTCTCCTGGAAGATATAATAGAACACCTGCACAAAAAAGATTTAACAAATCTCAGGATTATCGGCCTTTCCGCCTTTATAGAAAACCAGAAAGCCCTCTTGAAATGGTTTCCCGCCCAGACCCGAACACTTCTTTCTTATCAATACCCGGTAGAGCTGCGTAAAGGAATAGTAAGAGATGGTAACTTCAAATATATTACTTCCGGTAAAAAAAATTCTTGCATTTTCCGAAAAGAAATATTCTTTAAGCCAAAATCGGTTCGCGACAACTGTTTTGAAGATTATCTTTTAGAGACCCTCAAATATCTTGTAAATCAGGGAGAACCGACCTTGATATTTTTCGCAACCTGTACCAAGACCCGCCAATGGGCTAAATGGCTGGCTGCCCGCTTAAAATCCCCAACCCCAGCCTCAACCCCTTCCTCCCCCTCCCCATCCTCTTCCGCCCCAAAAGACCTCGCGAAAATGGAAGAGACCCTATCCCGTGATGAACTACTAAAACCATTAGAAAAAGGTATTGCCTTTTATAATCAGGACCTCTCCTGGGAAGAAAGGCATCTAATTGAAACTTATCTTAAAAAAGGAGAGATAAAAATTATCTGTGCTACTACTACTCTGGCAATGGACCTCAATCTACCCTTCAAAAATGTTATCATTCCCCTGGATAAAATGCACGATGACAACAATGATGAAGACTATCTCCACAATTATCGAACCAGTATTAACTTTGCCGATATTGAAAATATGGGTGGAAGAGCCGGGATATTAAATATTGGAAATCACCAAAACTCCACCCCAAAAAAACAGAAATTTGGCAGAGTGATCTTTTTAGCCCACTCTCGCCTCTCCGAGACTGTCTTCAAAAATCTTTACTTTAAATTCTTAAAAAACAACAACCCTGATAACAACAATGATAATACATCGACCGGACATTTATTGAAAAAAGAAAAAGACCTGCCCACTTACCTATTAAGACTTCTGCTAAAATATAATTTCAAACCAAAAAAGCTAAAAAAATATTTTAAAAAAAACACTCCTTCCGGTTACTGGCGCTTTATTTTCCCTCAAGGAAATATCGATGAAGAAATAAATAATTGCCTGCACATCTTAAAAGAAAACAACCTTACCGAAGAAGACAGCAATGGTAATTTATCTCTCACCCCCAACGGCATCCTGATAGCTGCCAAAAGAATTAAAGTAGAAACTTTTCTTTTTCTTAAAACCTGGATGAACTACAGTAAGAAAGGAGAAATCAGTAATCTGGAGATACTTTATATCTTATCCCAAACCCCGGATGGTAAAGAATTACCCATCCCCTTTTACCATCCCTCTATAAATGATTATAAGAAAGATAAATACAAATGCGACCGGGAAGAAATTCATGCGGAGAGAATATTACAACTAATCTTCCAACAGAATGAACAGGATAAAAAACTCTATCAGAAAAAAATTCTCTTAAAAAACTGTAAAGAAGATGAAGTATTCTCTTTACCGGAACACCTATCTTTCAAAAAGACTCTCCTATTATATGATTGGGTAACCGGAGTTAAAAATGTAAAAACCATCGAACAGGAATATAATCTTTACCAAGGTGCTATCTACAGATTAGGAGAAGGCTTTTCCTGGTTAGCCGATAGCCTGGCTGTTATAGCAGAAAATTCAAACTGGAAGAAAAAAAGAAAAGAAGATTTAGACCGGATAAAGCTCTTATCCAACAGGCTAATTCTTTCCTCCTTTCCTTCTAAAAACT
>JAHIPR010000088.1 GCA_018903015.1 bacterium | reverse complement strand
TCTGTACTACCATCATAGAGATTGGCTTAGATATTCCCAATGTAAATACTATTATTATCGATGATGCCCATAAATTTGGCTTATCCCAGCTTTACCAATTAAGAGGGAGAGTGGGGAGGAGTGACCGGCGGGCCTATGCTTATTTTCTTTATCCTTCCTATCGGTCTATTTCTGATACCGCAAAAAAAAGATTACAGGCGATTAAGGAATTCAGCGAGTTAGGCTCCGGTTTTAAATTGGCCATGCGAGATTTAGAGATTCGGGGAGCGGGGAATCTGTTGGGCAAAGAGCAGCATGGGACTGTAGGCGAGGTGGGATTTAATCTTTATTGTCGTTTATTAGAAGAAGCGATTAAGGAATTACGGGAAGAGAAAGAGGGAAAAGAAAAGGAAAAAGAGATTACCCCGGTTATTGATGTAAAGATAGATGCCTATATTCCTGGAGGATACATCCCTGATTTAAAACAGAGAGTTTTAATTTATAAGAAATTAGCAGATATTAAAGATTTAGAAGGTTTAGAGAGAACAAAGGAAGAGTTGAAGGATAGATATGGAATTTATCCCCGGGAGGTAAGGAATTTATTAGAGATGATATATCTGAAGATATTTTTAAGAAAGTTAGGCATTGGTTCCCTGGTGCTAAAGGAAAATAAATTAATTCTTAGATATCTGGAGAATATTGAGATAAAGGCTAAATTAAGCAGGCTGCCTTCTTTTTATCAGCAAAGATTAATAAAGGAGGAGCATAGATTGACTGGAATTTCTAAAATTGACCTTTCCGGAATTAAATCTGCAGAAATTTTGAAATTCTTGAAGGAATTTGTAATAAACCTGGCGAAATAAAGATAGTATATAGTATCGAGTATTGCGTATCGCGTGAAGAAAATAATAATATACAATATGTAGGGGCAGACCTTGTGTCTGCCCGTAGGACTATTCACTAACGACTAATTATGAGTTTTGAATTATGGTTTTTCGTTTTTAGCTTTAAGCTTTTAGCCTATACGCTAAACGCTGTACGCTATACGCTAATTAAGAACAGAGGAAGAAATGTACGAAAAAGAGAAAGAACTATTTGCAGAAATGATGGGAATAATAGCTAAATTGAGAGGGCCAGAGGGTTGTCTCTGGGACAGAAAGCAGACCTTAAAATCTTTAGCGTCTAATATTTTAGAAGAAGCTGAAGAAATTTCCCAGGCAGTTAAGTCTAAATATAAGGATAATCTGTGTGAAGAGTTAGGGGACTTGTTAATGGTAATACTTATGCAGATTGAAATTGCCCAGGAAAAAGGCCTATTTACTTATTCTGATGTACTGGCCGGGGTGGTAAAGAAATTTATCAGAAGACATCCTCATGTCTTTGGTGATATAAAAGTGAACACTCCCGAAGAAGCTTTAGCAGTTTGGAAGAAGATAAAAAGGGAAGAAAAAGGAAGTAAATAATTAAAAATAATACAATTAAGATTAAAAATTAAATTTAACCTATATAAAATATATGATATAATAAATTAATTAACTAGTTACTTGGTTAGCCAGTTAAAAATACAGGTTGCAAGTTGCGAGTTTCAAGTTTATAAAAGTCTTTACAGTGAACTGACAACTGAAAACTTGCATCTAATACTAACGACTAATTATAAGTTTTGAATTATGGTTTTTCGTTTTTAGCTTTAAGCTTTTAGCCTATACGCTAAACGCTGTACGCTATACGCTAACCATATACTAACGACTAACGACTAATCAATTGGAGAATAAATTCATGCCTGAGAAAAAATCAAAAAAATCCTTTCCAAAAGCAATATTAGTTACTTTGATTCTCGTTGTTCTAATTACAGGAGGATATTTTGCGATTCGGAGTAACCGGGCCAAAAATGAGATAAAATATCAGATAATTTCTAAGATAGAGAACTCCATCGATCGAGGAATCTATATTGGGAGAGTTAAAAATTATTCTCTTAAATCCATCACTTTATCTGATTTTAAGGTATTTAAAAACAGATCATTACTTGAAGAGGACCAAATCTTTGAAGCTGAAGAAATAATTGTCAATTATGATCTGGATTTTCTCTCTGCCTTAAAGAGGGAGACACCTCTGAGCTTTGAAGATATCACCCTGGTAAAACCCCGTATGACTTTGGTTAGAGACAAGCAGGGAATCTTTGATTTTATGGAAAAATTTAATTTTCATATTGATAATTTCGCAGTTTCCCCCAAAAGAGTGAATATTCAGGATGGAAATCTGGATTATATAGATTTCCAGACAGCCAAAGAAAATGGCCTTCTAACTAAAGCAAAATCTTTAAATGGCTATTTTTATCTGGAAAATTTACCTAAAGTTGAATTTGATTGTTCAGGTTTAAGAGAAGAAGATAATACCCCTCTTGCCCTAAAGGGATATTTTTTTGCGGATAGAGCGGACTATTCCCTCGATATTACTTTTAAAGATGCCGATATTACTCATTTTCAATATTATTTTGCGGAAACTAAACCCTTCAATTTAAAAAAGGGGTTGTTTGATTTAAATCTCCACCTGGTCAATGATTTAGATACTACTGAAGGCGAAACTATCTGGTATGGTCAGGCCTCCGCAAGAGATGTTGATCTATTCCCGGATTTTTTAGACGGTGTAGAGCTCAATCAAGCCGAGGGTTCAGCTACTTTTGATTCCAAAGAAACAATAATAGAGAAGGCTACTGCCTTTTATAAGAACTCCCCATTTACCCTGAAAGGGATTCTTACTTATATTGATGAGTTTAATTACAATATAAGGGTTAAATCAGATGATTTTAAATTAAGCGACCTGGAAGAGGGACTAAAAGGATATATGTCTCTGTCTCAAGGATTTCAAGCTGAAGGCAAGTCTAACCTGTCATTTGAAGTAAGTGGTTCAGAAGAAATTTTCCAGGTGCAAGGTGAATTGTCAACTGAACAAGGAGAAATTCAAGGTTATGATTTTTCTCATCTAAGGACAGAATTCAATTACGACCAAGATAGTTTTTATTTTAAAAATATGAAAGCAGAGGTTGGAGGAGGCGTTGTTGAGGGTACAGGCAAGATTATACTGAAAGACGAACTATCTGAATATGATATTTTATTTAACCTTGCTCAATTTGACGTAGAAAGCAATTTTCTAAAATCCTTCCATTTGGATTATCTGAAAAAGGGGTTATTATCGGGAAAAGTTGAGATTAGAGGGATTATTGCCCAGGGTCAAAAAATAAACCTTTCTGCCGAAGCGAAGGTTAAAAGTGAAGCAGGAATTCTTTCTCTAAAAGCACAAGGTGTAATTGCTGAAAATAATTATATGAATTTAAAAGTAAACACTGCGGGAATTAGCTTAGAAGAGCTGGGAGAAATCTTAAATTATCAAGAGATTAAAGGACTGGCGAATTTTACTGGAGAGTTGAGCGGCCTACTCGATGATCCCAAGATTAAAGGTACAATCAAAATTGAAAAAGGACAGATATCTGGATTACCCTTTAATTATTTAGAGGGGAAGATAGATTATCAGGGAAACATATTAAAACTGGAAGAACTTCTTTTTCAGGATGAAGGATTAACATTTAAAGGTGGAGGCAGTGCAGATTTTTCCGAAACAAAAGATGAAACGGAAATAAAAGTAAATTTGCAGATAGAACAAGCAGATTTAAATTATTTGGCTAAATATTTTAGCATTGAACCGCCACTATCTGGTTCAGCTCAAGGGGATATTTTTATCCAAAGCCGTGGGTCTCAATTTGAAGCGAATGGCGATCTGCAAATACAAAAGGTTAATATAATGAACTATAGGGCAGAGTCTGGAAATCTAACCTTTTCCTTAAAGGATAAAAAAGTAAGCATAAAAAGTTTAGTGTTAAATTCTGGGAAGTCTCAGCTCTATGTCCAGGGTGAAGTTAATTTAGAAGAAGGATTACTCTTGGATCTGAGAGTCAGTTTCTTAAACCAGAGAATCGTACATCTAATGTCATATTTTTTACCACCAGATTTAATAAGTAAATTTATAGGAAAAGCTACGGGTTCTCTGGAGATAAAAGGCAACTATCCTTCTCCCGACCTATATCTATCAGCCTTGATCGAAGATGCCCAGTTAGAAGGAGTACCCTTAAACTCCATAGAAGTAAAGTTAGATAAAATTGGTTCTGTGGTCAGGATTAATCGGTTAATACTGAGTCAAAGAAAAGGGGAGCTTGTAGCCGGGGGATGGATTAATCTTGATGAGGATAATAAAAATTTAGATATTCACCTTTCAGCAGATAATGTAGATTTGAGCCAATTATCTGATCTTTTTGGTATAGAGGACGAGATTAAAGGCCTGGTAAACTTTAAGGCAGAGGTTACGGGAGATATTGACTTACCTAATATATCTTTCTCGACCAAGGTTGAAAAGGGGAAATTTCAGGATTTTATTTTTGATAATCTTACTTTTGAAGCTCTCTATAATCAGGATATCTTAGAGGTTGTACAATTTGTTCTGGATAAAGAAGGTCATCAAATAAAAGGAAAGGGCAAGATCCCTTATGGGTTTTCTTTTATGGGTAAAGAAAAAGTTACCCCAAGTTTAACTGATATTCCCATAGATTTTGTCCTTACTCTGGAAAATACTGATTTAAGTTTTATTAGTATGTTCTTTAAAGAAGATATTAAACAAATCCAAGGCTTAACCAACACTGAATTAAAACTTTCCGGGACTTTAAACCAACCGATTTTAAATGGTAATATCGCTCTTAACGGCGGCTTGATAGAGTTTTATGAATTGCCGGCGAAGATAAGTGATTTAAGTGTTTTGCTAAACTTAGAAGATAATTTAGTTAAGATAGAAGATATGAATTTCCAGATTGACCAATATAGGATTTATGCTTCCGGAGAATTTGCTTTGCAAAACTTGCAATTTCAGGATTTAAATATTAATATATGGAGTAATAAGGAGGAAATTCTATATCAGGATATTTTCAAGGCTCAGGCTGATTTGAAAGCAAAGTTAACTGGTCTCTTTACCTCTCCCCACATAGAAGGAATTTTAACTCTTTCTCAGGGAGAATTAAACTGGAAAGAAAATAATAAAGAAATCCCTTCTAATCCATCTGAACTTTTATCTAAATTAATTAACCTTAAAGGAGATATCGATCTTGAGGTACAAATTTTAGATGATTTCATTGCTAAAACCAATGATTTTAATTTGAAATTAGCGGGAGGTCTAAAAGTTCAGGGAGCTCTATCTGCTCCCAAATTAAACGGGGGATTAGAGATTAAACAGGGTTATATCACCTTTTTAGATAAGAAATTCAGAGTATCTGAAGGTAAAGTAATATTTGCTGATTCTACAGGGGAAGATATGATTTTAGATATAAGAGCAAAGACTGAAATTGATGACATAGATGTGTTTGTCAGTGTAAGTGGAATTCTTGCTCAACCTATGGTTACTTTTAGTTCTTCTCCTGCCTTAAGTGAAAGCGAGATAATTTCTCTATTAATGTTTAATAAAAACTATGCCGGATTAACCGAAGGAGAAATGGGAACAATTTTACAAGAAGAAATGATAAATTTGATAGCTCAAGGATTGAGTATAAGATTTTTAAACCAGATAGAAGATGAAATTGCTAATTCTTTAGGGTTAGATGAGTTTAAAATTGAGACAATCTTTAAAAAAGAGCAGGATTCTGATTTAGCTTTTATTCCTGGTTTTGCTTTAGACAGTTTAATTCTTAAAGTAGGAAAGTATTTTTCAGAAAATTTTTATTTATCTTATTCTGCGCCTTTATTTGAAATGGAAATAGGTGACTTGGAATTGGAATATAAACTTAAAAATGACCTAACTTTAAGTACTCAAATAGGTTCAGTAGGTTCACAAGATAGTGCATTTGAATTAAAATTTGAATTACAATATGAATTTTAATAAAAAAAAATGGGGTCAGGTCTCAACATTTGACACTTTTTTAGAAAGACCCTAAGTATAGAAGTGTCAAATGTTGAGACCTGACCCCTAATCAAGAATCAAGGAGGAATAAAAAATGAGAAAGAATAAATGGAACAAGATACTTGTATTTGGAATTTTAACTTTGATATTTATTTTTTGTAGTTTAAGTTTAGTCCAGGCCCAGGCTAATAATCAAGGGAAGATAACTGCTATAGTAGTACAGGGGGATGAAAATATTTCCAAAGATTTAATAATTTCCCAAATTGCCTCTAACTTGGGGGACATATTTTCCAAAGAAAATGTTGAAAAAGATATGAAAGCAGTATATGATCTGGGTTATTTCAAAGATGTAAAAATAAAATTAGAATCGTTTAGAGATGGTTACAAAGTAGTCTTTGTAGTAGTGGAAAATTTACCTATTAAAGAGATTATTATTAAAGGAAATACTATAGTTTCCGAGGAAGAGATGCGGGAAGTAATGGTTTTGCAAGAAGGGCAAATTTTTTGCCAGAAGATATTAAAAAACGACCTTGATCGTGTTTCTCAACTATATAAAGACCGTGGGTATCTTTTAATTAATATTAAAGATATTAATTTTGATGAAGAAGGAAAATTATGGATAAACATTTCTGAGGGCCGGCTGGAAAAGATAGTCATTGAAGGTAATGATAAGACCAAAGAAAAGGTAATTACCAGAGAAATTAATATTGAACCCGGCGACCTCTTCAATTTTGAGCAAGTAAAAAAATCTTTACAGAAAATCTATAACTTAGGATATTTCGAAGATGTAAGTATGAAATTGGAACCGGGTGCCGAAGAAGATTCAATAGTTTTGGTTATAAAAGTAATTGAGAAAAATACAGGAAAATTCGGTATTGGAGCGGGATATAACTCCGAAGAAGGCCTTATGGGATTTACTAGTTACCAGGAGAATAATCTTTTTGGAGGAGGACAAAAAGTAGAAGCTAAAGTAGAAATTGGTGGTCGGACTACTTATAAACTTTCTTTCCTTGAACCTTGGTTGGGTGGCACGCCTACTTCTTTAGGTTTCGAAGTATATGATACTATAAACCACAAAGAAGATAAGGAAGCAAAAGTAATTCTTGCTGAATATGATGAAGAGAGGCTGGGAGGAAGGCTTATTTTTGGAAGGAAGATGAGTGATTCAGTTAAATTAGGATTGGAATTAAAGAGTGAGAGAGTAACCTATGATCTAATTTCCGGAACCCTGCCTGAAGATATTAATGAAGGGTTAACTAATAGTCTTGTGCCTACTTTTTCTTATGATACTCGCGATAATGTATTTGAACCTACTTCCGGTTGGTATCATAGTTTTTCTTTAGAAAAAGCGGGAGGATTTTTAGGAGGAGATTATGAATTTAACAAATATAATTTAACTCTTAGAGCCTATATTTCTACCCAGTTTATTGAAGACATAGTCGATATCGGCAGCGTTAAAAAGATAACTAATAATTTAAGTAAGGGAGTATTAGCTCTCCGGGCGATGGGCGGTATAGCGGATACTGATTTACCTTCTTTTGCAGCATATCAGGTAGGCGGAATGAATACCCTAAGAGGTTATGATTTTGGTGAATTTTCCGGGGATAAGTCTTTGGTATTTAATGTGGAGTATAGATTTCCTTTAGCTGAAAATTTCCAAGCAGTGCTTTTTGCAGATTGGGGTCAAGCTTGGGATTACGAAGAAAGTATTGATTTTGAGGATTTAAAATTTGGTCGAGGAGTAGGTGTTCGCTTTGATACTCCTTTAGGGCCAATTAGATTAGACTATGGTATTAATGAAGAAGGAGAAGGGAAGACTTACTTTAGTATAGGGCATACATTTTAGGAGATAATTGACCAATTTACCAATTGACCAATTAAAGACAAGAAATACAAAATAATACAATTGACCGATTGACTAATTAACTAATTTTAATAAGAAAATTCATAGGACAGGCGTTCCCCGTTTTCACGAGGACAGGCCCGCCTGTCTAAAGTCGTTAGTAAGAGACTAGATGAACGGAAACCTATATGTAGGGGCAGACCTTGTGTCTGCCCGTAGGACTATGCGCTAAACGCTGTACGCTCTACGCTAATGTTCGAGATACGAGATACTGATTTCGACGCGATACGCAATACTAATTATTAATATATTAAGGAGGAAAATAATGCAAGTAGCAGAAAAAAGGATAAGGAATGAAGCAATTTTTATTCTATTATTTACAGTAGTAATTTTTTTATTTTTAGGTTTTCAAAATATTGAGGCAGCAGTAGGAAAGATAGGTTTAGTTAATTTGGCGGAAGTTATATCCGCTCATCCTTATACCCAAAACATTAATCAACTTAGTTTAGGCTTACGAGAAGAACTTAAAAAACGTCAGGAAGAATTAAATACACAAGGTAAAGGACTTGATGAAACTGGACTTAAAAAATTGGAAGATAAATTTAATAAAGAATGGAATCCAATCAAAGAGAAAATTCTTGCTGAGATAAAATCATATCAGGCGGCTCGCTATTCAGATATTATTGAAGCAATTAAGGCAGTAGGAGATAAAGGAAAATATGATTTAATATTAAATAGTGAGATAAAAGTGCCAGCTGGGACCGATATTTTAAATTATCCTATTGCTCTCTATGGAGGAGAAGATATTACTCAGGATGTCATAGCAGAGATTAATAGAAAATTAGAAGAAGAACAGAAAGAAAAAAATAAAACACCATGAAACAAAAATTATCCATAGGAAAAATTTTAAATCTTTTACCCCATCGTTATCCTTTTTTGTTAGTGGATAAAATATTAGAGCAGGAAGAAAATAAGATCGTAGGGGTTAAAAATGTTACCATAAACGAACCTTTTTTTCAGGGACATTTTCCGGGACATCCGGTGATGCCCGGTGTACTTATAATTGAAGCTATGGCCCAAATCGGTGGAGTTCTGATGTTCTCTAAAGAAGAAAACAAGGGGAAAATTCCCTTATTCGCCGGCATCGATAAAGCTCGTTTTAAAAAACCGGTTTATCCCGGAGATCAATTGATAATTAAAGTAGAAATTTTAAAAATGGTTAGAGGGATTGGCAAAGCTAAAGCAGAGGCTTATGTGGATGACAACTTGGTAGCTTATGCAGAGCTTCTCTTTACGGTAGTTTAAGGGAGAAAATCGTGCAGGGAATAAGAACAGAAAATTTAGTAAAAATTTACCGAAAAAGACGAGTGGTTGATGATATTAGCTTAGAGATTAACAAAGGCGAGGTAGTAGGTCTTTTAGGACCAAATGGGGCAGGAAAAACCACTACCTTTTATATTATAGTGGGCTTAATAGCTCCGGATAAGGGGAAAGTATCTTTTAACGGCAAAGAAATTACCAAAATTCCCATGTTTCAGAGAGCTAGGATGGGTTTGGGTTATTTAGCCCAGGAACCTTCAATCTTTCGCAAGCTTACTGTAGAAGAAAATCTCCTTTTAATTTTAGAATCTTTGGGAGTCAAAAGAGATGAACGGAGAGAAAGATGTTATTCATTATTGAAAGAGCTGGAAATAGACCACCTCGCTGATTACAAAGGATATATGCTCTCTGGAGGAGAAAGACGCCGGGTAGAAATAGCCCGAACTTTAACCAGCTCACCTTGTTTTATGCTGCTTGATGAACCCTTTACCGGTGTTGATCCAATTGCCGTTTATGATATCCAGGAAATAATTTCTTACCTAAAGGAGAAAGGGTTAGGGATATTAATTACCGACCATAATGTGAGAGAGACCCTTAAAATTACCGATAGAGCTTATATTATGCATAACGGAAAAATATTGACTTCAGGAACTCCCCAGAAGGTAGCCAATTGTGAAGTTACCCGAAAAATCTACTTAGGGGAGAGATTTAATCTATAAAATAGTATATATGTAGTATATATTGAAGAATACAGAAGCCAGAATCCAGTGTTTACATTTATCTAAAAACCAAAAGCTATAAACTAAAAACCAGTTTCGTATTTTATGTTTATACTAACGACTAAATGGAAGGCTGAAAGGAGTCCAAAAGACATGTACAGTCTTATTTTAGTATTCACACTTATCGTAATAAGCGGATTAATTGCCTTTGTCGGTGACTGGGTGGGCCTTAAAATAGGCAAAAAAAGAGTAACCATCTTTGGATTACGTCCCCACCATACAGCAATATTTATTACTATAATTAGTGGTATTTTAATCGCCATTATTACAGTAACTATACTTGCCATCTCCTCTAACGATGTTAGAACCGCCCTATTCGGAATGGAGGAATTAAAGGAAAAGCTTACTTATTTATCCCGAGAAGTAGGAATGATAAATGTGCAATTATCCACCACCAAAGAAGAACTAAAGAAAAAAACTACTCAATTACAGGAAATGGAAGAGAAATATCAGAAATTATCCGAAGATATAAAAAACAAAACAAGTCAATTAGAGGAATTATTGATAATTAGAGAGGGTTTAGTAAAAGAAAAAGAAAAGCTAAGTGAGGAAGTGGAAGAATTAAATGCCACCATAAAAGCTCTTTACTCCGGAATTGCCTGGATTAGAGAGGGAGAGGTTATTTTTGGGTCAGACGAACAGATTGCGCTGACTATTATTCAAGGCCAAAGACCGGTTGAAGAAATAAAGGAAGAGTTGATTAGATTTCTAAACGAAGCTTCTAATAAAGCTTTAGCTATGGGTGCCAAAAAAGATGAACGAACCAATCAGGTGTTCATTGTCGCTCAAAATGAATTTGAAGATATAACAAAGAAGATATATGATAGCGATAAAGAGATGATAGTAAGACTTTTATCTTCAATAAACGTGGTTGAAGGAGAACCTATAGTAGCATATTTTAATATCTTGGAGAACAAATTACTCTTTAAAATAGAAGAAGAAATTATTTCTGAGGAAATTGAAAATTCAGAAATTTATGGTGAAGTGGAAAAAAAGCTTTTATCTCTTTTAAGAAAAGTGAATATTATAGCCGTGAAAGAGGGGATAATTCCTAACCCTGAAACCAGTTTTGTAGGATCCATATCAGCAGTCAATTTATATGATACAGTTAAAACTATTGTGGAATCGGGTACAAAAATGAAAGTCTCAGTAATTTCGGTTTACGATACCTGGAGTACAGGACCCCTAAGAGTGAGGATGGAAGCCAAACC
>JAHIPR010000087.1 GCA_018903015.1 bacterium | reverse complement strand
CTTGCTGCCAGGTTAGATTTTCCCTGGCTTTAAGTAAGTTATTAGAAGCTAAATATTTTTCCTGTTCTGATTCGATGGGAATTACAGGATAAAGGTTTTTAGTTGCACTAAAAGTGCTATCAAGTCCTTCCGAAAGCTTTTCCAGATCAAACCAGTCTTCCTCTTTTATGGAAACTTCCGATTGGAGGATTATTCCGTTAGGAAATAATTTTGTAGTTTTTAAACTGATTTTAGGTCCATCGCTACTTTCGGAACTATTACTTTCATCGTTAGTAATAATTGAGCTATCACCGGCAATAATCGGATTGGCGCTAATCTTTGTTTTAAAACCGTATTCGGTATCAATTAAACCTAAGCTTCTTTCTATAGTCTCAATACTGTCTTTTATTTCTTTAATTGCAGAATTATTTTCAATCCCCCAATTAAGAGCTTCTTCCAAAGAAATCTCTTTGGCTTGGACATTCGCCCCGGCAAAGATAAAAGTTATAAATATTATTAAAAATAAAATGAAAAATGAATTACTTTTTCTAATTCGGTTCATTCAATCTCTCCCTCTTCAATCCTCTGCCCTATCAATTTCTGCAAGGTTAGTTTAGTCGTATAATAATTGAGTATGGCTGAATTTAAATTATAATCTGCCTGCAATAAACTTATTTCTGCTGATAAAAGATCTTTTTTTGTTTTAAGGCCCGCTTTTACCTGTTCGATTAAAATACTATTATTTTCCTGAGCCTGATTCAGGTTTTGCTGGCTTAAATCTAAACTATTAATAGATTGCTTGTAAGTATAGAACTGTTTTTTAATTGAATTAGATAATTCTTTTTGAGTTTTATTAAAATTTAAATTAGCTAATTCTATATTATTTTTCAGTTTTTGCAAATCTAATTCCGGACTTGTGGCTACCTCAGCCCTTTCTAAATCAATTTTAGCCAATTCTATTTGCCTTTTCCCTAATTCCAAAATAAAGCTGTTTTCAATGGCCTTTTTTAGGGCTTCTTCTTCATCTATCTGCCAAACTTGGGGATAATCTACCTCGACTAAATTAAATTCTTCTTCCTCTTGATCGTTTAATCCTAATTCTAATTTAAACTCTCTAAAAGATTGATGGTAGTCATCATTGGCTTTTTCTAAATTAAAGACAGCATTATTGTAATTGCTTTCCTGCTGAAGAAGATCTAAATTTCCTTTGTGCCCGGCTTTAACCTGTGCTTTAACTTCCTCCAATAAATTTTTCTCCAATTCTGCTTCTTTGCTCTTGGCGGTAATATTTTTTTTAGCTTGATTTAATTGAAGATATTTTTGTACCACATCAATAATTACTTCATTCCCGGTCTGGTTATAATTATCCTTTGCCTGAAGCAAGCCCAAATCCCCCTGTAATTCTATATAGCGCGATTCAGTGAGCAGGTTATTAGCTTTTGTTTTTTCATAATCTATTTGAGCATTTTCCAAATCTAAATTGGCTATCTTTAAATTTAAATTATTTTCTAAAGCTAAATTAATTGACTGGCTAAGATTCGTCTCTTTCGGTTCTGTTGCGTATAACACACCGGAAAAAATAAAAAATACGACCAGAAATAACATTGTACCTTTTGCTATATTTTTAATCACAAAGCAACACACCTTCCTGTTTTATATTTTTATATTTTTATTTTACCACAATTTCTTCCTATCTTTCTTCTTTTTATTCTTATCATTTGAAGAAAAAGGAAAGTCCTTATCTTCCCCAAACATTCACAATTATTACCCCAGCCAGAGCAAGGGCCCCTCCTGCTAATGATAAAAAGAAAGGTATTTCTCCTAACCATACCCAGGCAATTAATATGGCTAATACGGGAGATAAATAAAGATAGCTCCCGGCTAAAGAAGCTGGGATTCGGGAAAGGACATAGGCCCAGGTAATATAAGCCAAGGCAGCCGGGAAAATACCCATATAAACAATGGCCAGCGTTGCCTCAATCGGTGCACTTT
Organism: bacterium; assembly: GCA_018903015.1. The sequence continues at coordinate 2,203 of JAHIPR010000087.1, read as the reverse complement.
TTATATTTTGAAATAGACCTCGTGAAAAAAATATTTGAAAAAAAGTTCCGCTCCAGATTGCATAGGCAGCAAATTTTAAAGGTGAGTATTTCTTCAAATAAGGTTTTTGTAAAACAAAATAAAAACTCGTACTGATGGCAGCTACTAAAATCAAAAAAGCCGCCGGTTCAAATCTAACTCCTTCGCCTTCCCCTATGGCAACCAAGCTTACTCCTACAAAACTGATTACAATCCCTATCCAGCCCCAAATTTTCATCTTTTCTTTTAAAATAAATATAGCCAGAATAGCAGTAAAGATGGGAGCAGAGGCAATTAAAAGACTGGCAGAACCAGCAGTTACTTTTAATTCTCCAAAGGTGAGGGCAAGATGATAAACGGTTATCCCCATAAAGCCAAGAAAAAATATTGCAGGCAGGTCTTTTTTTTCAGGCAAGGGCATCCGGGTAATTATTGCATAAGCTGATAAAACTATTGATGCAGTCAAAAAACGAAGAAGCACTAAATTTCCCGGACTATAGGCTTTTAATCCTACTCGAATACCGGCAAAGGCAGAAGCCCAAAAAATTAGAGTAAATGCTATTGCCATCATAATGCGAAAATCAATGGATACTTTTTCTTGCCTGCTATCTTTGCTCATATTTTATTCCTCTTTATTCAAAATATATAATTACTATGATTATTTTCAATTCGTTATCTTTATAAAAAAATATGCTATCGGATTAGCATATTTAAAATCTAAATAGCAAATAAAGTATATCACACTTTTATTAACATGGTGATTTAAAACAAAAATTCTATCGGAGTTTACTTTTCTTTTCTGTCACAATCTTCTTCTGTCTTCCTTTCTTTTTTAAATTCTTCTCCGCATAAATTGCTTTTCCGGTAAAAGGGTCACTTTCAGTATAATACATCAAAGTAGAATAGGTGGAAGGAGTGGGGGTGAATATCTGGATTTGTTCCGGATTGAGCTTTAGCTCTTTAGAGGTATATTCTTTTAATTTATACATATCTTCTTCCCTGCAACCCGGATGAGCAGCAATTAAATAATAGGTTAAAAATTGTGTCTTTTTCTCTTCTTTATTTATCTGTAAAAATTTATCTCTGAATATTTTCAAATATCCCCGGTCAGGTTTGCCCATCTTTTCTAAAACATTATTCTCCGTATGTTCAGGGGCAATTTTCAGCTGGCCGGAGATGTGATACTTAACTAATTCGCGTAAATACTTTTCTCCATATTTTTGGTCACCTAATAACATATCATAGCGTATCCCTGAGGCAACGAAAACTTTTTTTATCCCTTTAATCTGCCTTATCTTATTTAAAATTTCCATCTGTTTTTTATGATTTAGGTGTAAATTCGGGCAAAACTGCGGATACAAACACCTCTTATCAGTACAGCTTCCCGACTTTAATTTCTTCTGACATTCTATTCCGTACATATTGGCGGTAGGTCCGCCCACATCCAAAATATATCCCTTAAAATCCCCCAATTTAGTCAATAATTTTGCTTCTCTTAAGATCGACTTTTCGCTCCTTCCCTGGACAACCTTACCTTGATGTACGGTTATGGAGCAAAAATTACACTCCCCATAACAGCCGCGGTGAGTAGTAATAGAGAATTTTATGGTCTTTAGGGCTTCTACTTCTCCTTCTTTTTTATAATAGGGGTGGACTTCTCTTTCATAGGGCAAATCATGAACCCTATCCAATTCCTTTTGGACAAGAGGATAGCTGGGCGGATTTTGAATGAAATATCTGCTGTCCTGCTGCTGATATAATCCTTTAGCAGTTAGAGGGTCATTATTTAAATAAAAAGTATGGAACATAGAGATAAATTTTTTCTTATCTCCTTTAACCTCCTGGTAAGAGGGGAGCATTGTATATTCTTCTTTAGGATGAGGAGAGATGTAACATATCCCTCTGATATCTTTCCAACCCTTGCCGGTTTTTAAATTACGGGCTAACTTCAAAACAGATTTTTCTCCCATAGCATAGACCAAAATATCGGCCTTAGCATCAAAAAGTATTGCTCTTCTTATCTTGTCATCCCAATAATCATAATGGGCTATTCGGCGCAGGCTCGCTTCTATTCCTCCCAGGACAATTGGAACAGTATTTTTAAAATATTTTCTTATTATATTAGAATAGACAATAGCTGCCCGATCAGGTCTCTTAGTATTTTTTCCTCCGGGAGTAAAATCAT
>JAHIPR010000086.1 GCA_018903015.1 bacterium | reverse complement strand
ATGCCTCTTTTAATATCTCCTGTTTTTTTAGAAGGAGGGATTCTCCCTTTCCATCCGGCAAGTTTAGCCCCTTCGATTAACATCTCTTCTACTCCGCAGCTTCTGATAATAGACCTTACCGTCGGACCTTGACCCCAGAATTCATCTCCTTTTCCCACAAAATTTTTCAGACGAAGTTCAACCGGGTCCATATCCAATTTTTCAGCTAAAATATCCATTAAGCTCTCCACCGCGAAATTTATCTGGGGGTTGCCGTATCCCTGCATGGCACAAGCAGGCACCTTATTGGTATATATTGCAGTTCCTTCATACTTTAAATTTTTATATTTATAAAGTGAAGCAAACCATCCGGCTATACAGCCTAAATAAGGATAAGCCTGAATATTATGGGCACCGATCTCCACCCAGACCTGGCAGTGAGCAGCCGTTAATCTTCCGTCTTTTTTAGCACCAATTTTCAAGATAGTCTTCAGGGGATATTTTGAATGGTCATAAATATCTTCTTCTCTGGTGGTCACCAATTTCACCGGTCTATTTGCTTTTAAGGCCAGGGCAACACAAATAGGAGTAATTGAATTCATCTGAATACTTGAACCAAAAGAACCTCCCAGAGTAATTCTATTAACATTTACTTTACTAAGAGGGATATTAAAGATGTTCCCTAAGAGGATACGTACATTATGAATTCCTTGAGATGTTGCCCAAACGGTAATCCCTCCGTCAGCTTCCGGAATACACACCGTAGATTTGGTTTCCAGCTGCATATGATAAACCCTTTGGGTATTAAAGGTTCTCTCTACAATTTCGTCTGCTTCTTTAAAGCCTTCCTCAATATCACCAACCTCAACATCTCGCTCGCAGGCTATATTTTTCTTGGTATTTATCTTTTCTTTTCCCAGGTAAACATGATCATATATCTGTGGTGCATTTGCCTCCATGGCTTCTTCAAGATTTATGAGTGGTTCCCATTTTTTACCCCACTCTATCTTTATCTTTTTTAAGGCCGCAAAGGCCTCCTCTTCAGTTTCTGCAGCACAGGCAGCCACCGCTTCCCCTACGTGACGAACCTTGTCTTTAGGTAAAACTGTTCTATCGCGATAGGTCTTATCGGGGATGCTAACTATTCGTTCATTATATAAAGTATCCGGCACATCATCAGGGCCGATACATATTGCCCCCATCTTTTCTGCTTCCGTATAATCAACTTTCTTAATCTCAGCGTGGGGGTAAGGGCTACGTAAAACAACGGCATATAATTGGCCGGGAATATTTACATCACAAGAATAAATTTCTCTTCCGGTCACTTTGCCTATATTTTTTATATCAAATCTTTTACCGATAAATTCAAACTGCTGCTTTTCCACCAAACCACCCTCTTTTTAATAATAAACAATATTTTGTTTATTAACTTTATTTCTCATGTTACAAAACCATTCGTGCATCTATAACCTGTAATCCTTTTTCGAATATAAACACAGGATTTAAGTCTATTTCGCTGATTTCAGGATTCTCCAGGGCAAGTTGTGAAATTTTTAGTAATAGATTTTTTATCGCCTTAATATCTTTGGGACCTTCTCCTCTTACCCCTTTTAATATTTGATATCCTTTAATCTCAGAAATCATCTCCTCGGCATCCCTTTCTTCTATGGGAAGGATGCGGAAAGAAATATCTTTCAATACCTCCACAAAGATGCCGCCAAGTCCAAACATAATGACCGGACCAAAATGAGGATCTTTCATCATCCCGATAATAATCTCGGTTCCCTGAGGAATCATCGAATAAGTAATTACCCCGAAAATTTGTGCTTCTTTATTATATTTTTTAGCTTTGGAAATAATTTCCTGATAAGCTAATTTAGCTTCTTTTTCATCTTTAATATTTACTTTTACTCCTCCTGCATCTGACTTATGGATGATATCAGGAGAGATAATTTTCATCACTATAGGAAAATTTATTTCTTTGGCCAATCCGGCAATTTCTTCTTCGCACTTTATTAATTTGAAATCAGGAACAGGAATTCCATATTCCTTTAACAATTCTTTTGCTTCTGTTTCCAACAAAGATCTTTTCTCTTTTTTAGCTTTTCCGATAATCTGTTGCACCTGCTACCTCTTTTCTTAAAATTAACAGTTTATATTCCTAAATAATGTTTCTTTACATGTTCACTGTTTAAAAGTTCTTTACTATTTCCTTCCATAACAATTTTACCATTTTCCAGAACGTAAGCTCTTTCTGCAAATTGTAAAGCATAATTTATATTTTGTTCTATAAGTAACATAGTAATCCCTTTTTTCTTTAAAATAGACAACTTCTGATAAATATCATCTACTAATTTGGGAGCTATGCCCTGAGAAGGCTCATCAAGCATTAGAAATCTAGGTTGACTTGCCAGGCTTCTGCCGATACTAAGCATCTGCTTTTCACCGCCGCTTAATGTCTTCGCTAATTGCTTTTCTCGCTTTTTAAGTATGGGAAAAATCTCGTAAATCTCTTTTAAAACATCTTCTTTTATTTTCTTCCTATTTCTATACGTTCCCATAAGAAGATTTTCATAAACTGTCATATTTATAAAAAGCTTTCCGCCTTCCGGTACATGTGCAATCCCAGCCTGGGAAATTAGGTGGGGTGGATATTTTGTAACATTTTTTCCTTCGAAAATAATTTCTCCAGTGAAAGGAGAAATTAACTTGGAAATTGTTTTTAAAAGTGTAGTCTTTCCTGCTCCATTTGAGCCAATGACAGCTACAACTTCATTTTCTTCTATTTGGAAGTTAACATCCCTCAAAATAGTGACTTTACCGTAACCAGAACTTAAGTCTTTAACCTGTAGAACTTGATTCACTATAACTTCTCCTCCCCAAGTAGGCTTCAATAACCCGCTGATTATTACTTATTTCACTTGGAATACCTTTAGCAATAAGCTCACCGGCATCCAGGACAAAGATTCGCTCACAAAGACCCATAACCATTTGCATTACATGTTCAACTACACATAAAGTAATTTTGGTTTCTTGGTTAAGCCTTTTGAGTTCTGACATAAGCTTTAAGAGTTCGGTAGCAGTAAGTCCTGCTCCTACCTCATCAAGAAGTAACAGCTCGGGCTCAGTAGCAGCTGCCCTTGCTACTTCTACTTTGCGTAAAGAGGATAACCCTAAATCACTGCACTTATAATCTCGGATATCCTCCAACTCAAAGAATTCAAGGGCCCAATCCACTTTATTTTGCACTTTTTCTTCCCCCCGCCTATTATAAGCTCCCACTTTTATTGCTT
>JAHIPR010000085.1 GCA_018903015.1 bacterium | reverse complement strand
TGTCATTGCGAACACTATGACTTTGTCAAGCACTTTTTAAATACATAGGGTGTATTGATCGATAATCTTTGATATACCGGGTATTATTCCGGATTATAGTACAGGCTATCTTAAGCAATTTATTAGCAATATTATTCAAGACTAAGGGCTTGGCTTTACCCTGATCTAGTTTACGTAAATAATAGCGTCTAAAGGTTACATTATGGGTAGCCACCGATTGAGCAGCCAGCCGCAGGAGTTTACGGCTTGGCCCAGGTCCAAAGTGGCGAATTTTCGCCCTTTTAGATACGGAAGTTCCACTTTGATGTTGATAGGGTACTATACCAACAAAAGCAGCCAATCGTTTGGAGTTTTGAATCTTGGTAAAGTTTTCGGTAATAACTAAAAGATGGGCTGCCAGGAGCATCCCGCAACCGGGGATACTGTCTAAGTTATTGGCCCTCTGGAAGATTTCGGGATCTTGTTTGATCAAATTTTCCAGTTCCTTATCGATCCGGGCAATCTGTTTTTTAAGCTGGTTTAAGGTCTCCTTTTGGGCTTTTCTGATGAGTGCCACCTGGACTCTCTGTTTACTGTAGGCCTGGATGGAATTATCTAAGGCGACTTTCTGTTTGGTAAACTGTTCTCTAACACTCAGTAATTGCCGGATCTTTTCGAGGATCTCATCTCTGGGTTTCCAGGAGGTAAGCTCATCCTGGAAGCGGTAGGCATATTCGGCAATTTGTTTGCTGTCTACCGGGTCGGTCTTATGACCTACCGGGTCAAAGGCACGTTTAACCTTAAGAGGGGGTTCGACGCTGACCGGGAAATCCTGAAATAAAAGATAGTAGGCTATAGCTTGAGAATAGACACCGGTGGCTTCCATACAGATGCGGCAATTTTTCTTATCAATGTGATGGTCATAAAGCCATAATAGGAGCATCTCAAAGCCTTTCGGGTCGTTGGGAATTGCTTCTTTGGTCACAATGGGTTGGTCCGGGGTCTGATAGATGCTGGCAGCGAAATCAGCTTTCGCGATATCAAGGCCGATAAAAAATAGGTTCTTTTTCATGATAAATATTCCTTTCTTGGGCCGAATAAACGATGATATGAGCTTACTCCATTAATAATCGCTTTTTTAGCGACGAAAGCACTATTTAGCTTTAATCATCAAGAAGGCTGGGTCTTATTCGCAATATAAGTCTTTCTTTTGAGAGAGCATAGACTTGTTCAGCCTTCTTTATTCGGTACCTGGTTAATTTAATAAACTTTAATCTATTTTAATATATTCTTAATTAATAGTCTAATGGAGGGAGTGAAACGACCGAAGCAATCCCAATGAGATTGCCACGGCTTCGCCTCGCAATGACATTTATATTTTTTCATTCTAACTCCTGCTTTCTTTCTTCTCTTTCCTAAACTAGCTAACCAGCTAACTGACTGTATACGCTCTACGCTAATATCTGTTAATTATCATCATCTAATAAATCATCATCATAAATCAGGGTTTGATTAATCAAATCAGCTGCCTCCTGAGTTTCGCATTTAGGAACCAATATCTCTACATTTCCGTTTAATTCATCTTTCCCCTCTTCTAATTGGTTTATAATAGTTGCAATTCCTTTTTCTTTTAATATTTTTTCTAAGTTTTTAGCTAATGAAATATCCTTAGCGATATAAATAACTTTCCACATTATAAATAAACCCTTTAATAGTAATTTTTATTATTTTTTAATATTTTTCTGTCCATATTTTTTCATTTCCTAAAATACCATGAATCTCTTCCATAAGTTTATCATCAATATTAACTGAATATTTTTTATCTATGGTATGTAATATGGTTTTATCCTTATCCTTAAAATGAAGTACTACTTGGCTTTTCCCTGGATAAGTGTAAAATATATCTTTTAATTTTATTAAAAGATTAGGTTCATTTTCTTCGGTGTTAACCTCGAGATGAAGTTCTTCGGCAAGTTCCCTATTCTTTTCTTCTGTTTTGGGAGCAAGTTTTTTATTTTCTACATATTTTTCTAAAAGAGATATTTTCTCAGCAATAATTTTTGTCTTTCCTTCTGCCACATCAAGATGTCCTTCTGTTATGACAATCTCATCTTTTTTTATTATTTCTTTGCATTTTTCGAAAACTTTAGGAAATGCTATTATTTCTACAGTACCCTCTAAGTCTTCTAAGGTAATAAATGCCATAAGATTTCCATTTTTAGTACTCTTTCTTTTAAAATTACTAATTACTCCGGCTAAAACTACTCTACTTCCATCTGAATGGTTAGCTAATTCAATTGAGGTAGAGGTTACAATTTTCTTTAATCTTTCCTTATAATCATTCAATGGATGATAGGAAATATATAAACCTAACATTTCTTTTTCCATAGCCAAAAGTTCATTTTTAGAAAATTCTGAAATATCTGGCAATCTATCCTGATAATTACCGCTATTTTTGTCTGGGCTATTTTTTTCAAAAAGATCAAAGATTGAAGTCTGTCCGTTTCTCTTGGATTTTTGATATTCTTGCCCGCTTTTTAATGATACATCTAAAACTGCCAATAATTGGGACCTTTTTACGCCTATAGAATCAAAGGCACCACATTTTATCAAACTTTCGATTACCCTCTTATTTACTACTCTTAAATCAACTCTCTGGCAAAAATCGAGCAAAGAAGTAAAATTAGAATTTTCTTTGCGTTCTTCAATAATGCTTTTTATAGCCTTTTCGCCAACATTTTTCACGGCAGCTAACCCAAACCGAATAGCTTTTCCCTCTACTACGGTAAAATTTACTAAACTCTGATTTATATCGGGAGGTAGTATCTCGATATCCATATTCCGACATTCTTTTATATATAAAGCTACCTTATCATTATTTCCCATAATACTTGTAAGTAAAGAAGCCATATATTCTATGGTGTAATGAGTTTTTAAATAAGCGGTCTGGTAAGAGATAAAAGCATAGGATACGCTATGAGATTTATTAAAACCATATCCGGCAAAATAAGCAATCAAATCAGATATTTCAGCGGCTATGTTTTTTTGAATATTATTTTTTTGAGCACCTTTTATAAAAAGTTCCCGTTGTTTTTCCATCACTCCTTTCTGTTTTTTCCCCATAGCTTTTCGCAGTATATCTGCTTGTCCCAGAGTAAATCCTGCTAATTCACTGGCAATTTTCATAACTTGTTCCTGATAAACGATTACTCCATAAGTTTCCTTTAAAATAGACTCTAGGCGAGGATGAAGGTATTTTATTTTTACAATTCCCTTCTTTCTATTAATGAAATCTTCAATCATGCCACTCCCCAAGGGTCCTGGTCTGTA
>JAHIPR010000084.1 GCA_018903015.1 bacterium | reverse complement strand
GAGTGGTTACAATTAGAGGTTTTTTTATCAATTCTATCAATTTAATAATATATTCTCCAAAGTCACCGCCATATAATCCGAATTCATGTTCTAGAACAACTATATCTGTTTTAGATTTATTAATATGATCAGCAGCTTTAACATAGGAATCAACTTTGTATTGGTTAATTTTTAATTTAACCTCTGGAGGATAATCAATTTTATCTTCCGGTTTAACTAATGCCACAATTTCAGATTTAGAGTAGGGATTTATAAGGTTAATAGCTCGAGTTAAATCTTTTGTGTAGGTAGCAATTCCACATTTTCTTGGGATATATGAGGATATAAATATACTATTAATACACTTATTTTTTTCTCTTAAAATTTTCTTGAGCTTGTCCAAAATAATACCTCCTGGAGATTTTTTTTAGAAAGCCAAGCTTTTTTTAAGAATATTGTAAACCTCATAAAACTAAAAATCCGATGGTAAATCTATTTCTTTCCCTGCTATTTTTTGAAGTCTTGCAAGTCTATATGCTTTTTTATATTTTTTAGCAACTATTTCCCATGATACAACTTCTTTTAAATATTTTTTAAGATTCTCGGAGAGCTCTTTTCTCAAATCTTTATCACATGCCAACCTAATCACTTTTTCTTTTAGCATTTGTTTATTTGTAAACAATAATCCGCCTTCGCTCTCCAGGGTTTGGGCTGTCAATCCTTCCAAGGGAGCTGTAGTTATATAAGGTTTATTTAAAGCAATAATTCTTGCAAGTGTTCCTGACTGTGTTTCATCCACTGTTGGCAATACGATAAAATTACAAACTGCCATTACTTTATAGTAAATTTCTCCTCTTGGAATAAATTCATAATAATGTGCAATACCTTCCTTTTCCAAAATTTCTAAGCTTTTTTTATAATTATTATAATCTACCAGATGGGCTTTATCTCTCATAGTACCTGCAGCAAGTAAATCCCAGTCCTCACCAGTTCTGATTTTTATTTTTTCAAGGGCTTCTCCCCATATAGAGGTTAATATATCCCATCTTTTATTGGATTGTATCCAACCCACTAATCCTACTAAATTGTTACTTAGATAGGGAATTTTATTTAAACCAAGCTCATCTTTTAATTGTAGAATATCGTTTTCACTCCAATTTTTATCTGCCCTTGCTCCATGAGGGACAATCATAATATTCTTGGGCATCTTCCATCCTCTTTGACTAAAAGTCCAGTGTAGTCTCCACTTTAGATAATCACTCTTAAATAAAACTACATCAGCGTCTTCACATAGTTGATAAATAAAATTTTCTTCAAATTCCTTTAACCTACCGTGCACTGTATGTGGCTCTACCACAATAGGGAATTCATTAATAGAGCCTAAAAATTCTATAAATCCTTGGTTCCTATCCCCAATACCTCTTTTGTCTATATGCTCATATAGGCCATATTCATGTTGTATATGCACTACATAAGGTGACAGTTTTTTAATTTTTTTTGCTACCGATTTCCACCAAAAACGATGCGAAGTATCTATTATAGGGAAAACCCCTTCACCAGTCCCATCTGTATGGCTTATTACCAGAACATCTCTTTCTGGATTTTCTTTCTGTATAAATTCTCTGGCTTCTTCACAAAATGTAGCAATACCACATAACCTCGGATAATAGCTTGATATTAAAATTATTGGTTTTGACATTATTTACATCCTTAATATTGTACTGTTTTTACAAAATCTATTTATGTGTTAATCCCATAATTGAGTGACTCCCCTTTAATTGGGGCACCATACCCTAATTAAATTTTAGAAAGGAGGAATCAATCAAAGTTATTATATCACAAATAGTTTGGTAAAGGTCAGGAACTTCACTACTTTTTTATAGTGATTAATGGGGTCAAATCTTTATTCTTGACAGCCTTCTTCAATTCTTCTAACTAAATCCCTTAATGCACTATCATTCAATAATTTTCCCCTTAACCTTCTTCTTCCCACACTAACCGTACTATAATCCAAAGCTACAAGTTCTCCAATTTCTCGATTATTTAAACCGGCATAACGATATAACATATCCATTAATATCTGGCGATGGCTATCCGGTGTACTTT
>JAHIPR010000083.1 GCA_018903015.1 bacterium | reverse complement strand
ACAATAGGACCGCCGGCAGAAAGAGAATAAGCAGTAGAGCCTGTAGAGGTAGAGACAACCAATCCATCTGCCGAATAAGTAATAACATAATCATTATTGACATAAGTAGCCAAGCAGATAATTCGGGCAAAAGCTCCCTTACCTATAACTACATCATTTAGGGCAGTAAATTTTTTAATTTCTTTTTCTCTTCTTTTCACTGTACAACTTAACATCATTCTCTCATCAAGAAAATATCTCTCCTGATACAGTTTCTCTAAAGACTTTTCCAGGTCATCAATACCAATTTGAGTCAGAAAGCCCAGTCCTCCTAAATTCACTCCAAAAATAGGTATATCTTCGGCAACGGCTAATCTGGCTGCTCTAAGTAGAGTGCCGTCTCCCCCCAAAGAAATTATTAAATCAACTTCTTTAAGAAATTTTTCAGTAGGGCAATTTAACTCCTTCTTTCCTATTTCTTTGCCCATATTTCCTTCTATACACACTTTTAGTTTTTTAGAATTTAGCCAATCAATTATCTTACAGGCTGTTTCCCGAGTTTTTTCTTTTTTATAATTCACTATTAAACCCACACTGTCAAATTTCATCTCCGCCCTCCTTGAAGTAAATAATATAAGACCAAACTAAAAATTGCTCCTGCCAAAAAATATACTATCTTTATTATCTTTTGACGCATGGTGCTTTCGAATTGAAACTTTACTTCAGAAATACTCTTATTTTTCATATTTAATAAAAGAATACCGCTCGGTTGGTAAGCAAGGTAATATTCTAACATCTGTCTTCTGGTCTCCCGGTTGGTAATATAGGGGATCTTTTCTCCACTTTTGACTTCTACTACGTAGACCTTCCCTCTCTTCCTCACCAAATAATCTATCCGCACTAAGTAGCGATGAATCTTGTTTCCGATAGTTATAAGGAGTGGTTTGCTTTTTTGAGCATCTATAACCGCATAACCGTTTTTCCTCAATATTTTCTCTGCTTCTTTTTCTGCCTGCCTGCTTTTAGAAAATCTCTTCCTTAATCTCTTAGTCCTTAACCAATTGCTTATCCTGATATAGAGAATCAGGCAGACTATCCCTCCGCCAATAAATAAAATAAAGATTAAAATACCATTTTCATCTATGTTCAAAAACTTCACTCCAATAATGTCTTACTTTAATTTAATTCTTCATGCACTCCTCTGTTGTTAAAATTAAGTATCACTAAATAAAGTCATAGAATATCATTTTTTAGGAGAAAGTTCTTGGTGAGCTTTTTTTACCACTTCCTCAACAATTTGAGGGAAATTATTTGCTTTATCTTTTCCAGAATTTTTTATCAAACAGATAAAGTATTCTATATTACCGGAAGTCTTTTTTAAGGGAGAAAAAGTTAAACCTTGAATACTAAAACCTATTTTTTGAGCTTTTTCGCAGATTCTTTCGATTACCATCTGATGGACTTCTGCCTTTTTTACTAATCCACCCTTTTGAATAAACTCCCGGCCTGCTTCGAACTGGGGTTTAATTAATGCCACCACTTCTCCCTTCTCCTTAAGTAGATTATACACTGCTGGCAGAACTTTATCTAACGAAATAAATGAGACATCTATGGTAGCTAATTCAAAAAGGTCATCAAATTTATCAGCAGTAAGATATCTTATGTTAGTTCTGTCTATAACTACGACTCGGCTATCTTTCTGCAGTTTCCAGGCTAACTGTCCGTAGCCTACATCTACACAATAGACTTTCTCAGTTCCATATTTTAAGAGACAATCAGTAAAACCCCCGGTAGATGCACCAATATCAATCACTCTCTTTCCTCTGACATTGACATTAAAAACCTTAAGAGCCTTTTCTAATTTTTCTCCACCCCTGCCTACAAAAGCAGTCTCTTTTTCTATTACTGAAATATTGCTTTCAACCTTAATCCTTTGTCCTGATTTATCGACTCTTTCCCCTTCCACTAAAACTTCTCCCGCCATAATGGCGCTTTTGGCTTTCTCTCTGCTGGGAAAAAATCCCTTTTCGACCAGTAATATATCCAAACGTTCTTTCTTTGATTTTTTCAAACCTATAAATTCACCTCTCGGACTGAAGCTCTACCTATTAATTCTTTCTGTTAAATAAAAATCTAAATTACCGCGCATAATATCCAAGCCATTACAATCCCTATAAAGGCTCCTACTATAACTTCAAAAGGAGTGTGTCCAACTAATTCTTTTAAATTTTTATCTCTGATCTTTCTTTCCTCAAAAAATTCTAAAATAATTTT
>JAHIPR010000082.1 GCA_018903015.1 bacterium | reverse complement strand
TAAGATTAAAAATTTACATACATTTTAGAGATATCTTCAAGATTAGTATTTATATAGAATTTAATAGAAATAGTTATTCTTTTTTAGCTTCTCGTCATTGATATTCCTGTTTTTAAGTATCTTGTACTGCTTGGATTAACCTTTTTATATCAAATGGTTTATCTATAAAATCACCGATTCCTAATTTTCTCGCCCTGGCCTTGATCAATTTATCTCCAAAAGCAGAAATCATTATTATTTTTAGTGAAGGCATCATCTGTAAAGCTTTTTCAAGGACCACTAATCCGGATATTCCATTAAGTTTATAGTCCAAGACAATCAAATCATAATGGTTCTTTTTAATTTTTATCAAGGCATCTTCCCCGGTATTAGAGCTATTGACACTATATCCTTCTTCTTTAAGAATATCTGAAATAATTTGACACATATCCAGGTCATCATCAACTATTAATATTTTAGCCATATTCTCTTTATTATTGCCTTTCATTAAATTTTCATACTGACTCATCTTTTTTTCCTTAAGAAGAGGAAATCTTCCAAGCTTTATCTTCTATATCCTTATCCTTATAGTAAGCAAATATCGTGCCAACTTTATCTTTTTAAAATAAAAAATGCATTCGGATCTCTCCAAATGCATTTTTAGCAAGGCTTTTAGCAGAAAAATATTTTTTTTCTAACTCTCGTTTCTAATTATTTTATTTTAATTTATCCCTCTCATTTTATGGTTTTCATACCATACTTATGGTCTATCGACCATATTGTAGGGGTGGTAGGGGCACAATGTCTACCTGTGCGTGCCTGCCTGTGCGTGTACGCACGCAGACAGGTACGCACGCAGACAGGCATTGTGCCCTTCCTGTTTTATTGTTTTCCGTTTGTCGAGGGCACGATACATCGTGCCCCTACAGGTTGGGCGACCAGGTTGTGGGCGTAGGCCTGCCTGTGCGTGTGTACTACGCACACAGACAGGCAATACGCCCCTACAGTTAACATTGATTTGATTATTTTTGTAGGGGCACAATGTCACCTGTGCATGCCTGCCTGTGCGTGTACACACGCGGACAGGTACGCACGCAGACAGGCATCGTGCCCCTACAGTTAGTAATATTGTCCGTTAATATTATAATCCCTGTAAAAGTAATAATAATATAAACGGATATTTTAGTTGGAAGGGTGAAGGTCATATTCTTTAATCTTTAGATAGAGGGTTTTATAATTTATCTTTAATAATCTGGCGGCTTCAGCCTTATTCCAATTCGTTCTTTTTAACGCTTCTAAAATAATTCTTCTTTCCGTATTCTTAGAAAACCGGTTAATCATCTCTTTAAGAGAAACGCTTTCAGCAAGCTTTATTCTTTCCCCTTCTTCTGTGCGGGCAGACACAAGGTCTTCACCTACAAGATTATTGGCAAAGGCGGGGTCTGCACCTGCTTTGTTCTCTTGGATATAAAAAGGTAAATGCTCTGGCAGAATAATATCTTCAGCCATAATAATGGCCTGTTGAATAACATTTTGAAGTTCCCGAACATTGCCGGGCCAGAGATAATTTATCAGCAGCTTCATACTTTCTTCCGAGATATGATTAATCTTCTTTCCCAATATCTGGTTAAACTGATTTAGAAAATGTAAAGCTAATAAGGGTATGTCTTCTTCCCGCTCCTTTAAAGTAGGAAGGAAGATAGAAAAAACATTTATGCGATAATATAAGTCTTCTCTAAAAGTCCCTCTTTTTATATCCTCTTCTAAATTGGTATTACTGGCAATGATAATTCGCACGTCAATCTTAATCGGATACTTTTCTCCGATACGGTTTATCTCCCCTTCCTGAAGTGTTCTTAATAACTTAACTTGAATATTAACTGGCAAATTACCAATCTCATCTAAAAATAGTGTTCCCCTTTGAGCTAATTCAAATTTACCTATTTTTTTCGCTATTGCCCCGGTAAAGGCCCCCCTAGTATGACCAAATAATTCACTCTCTATCAAAGTCTCTGGCAAGCTGGCGCAATCAATGGCTATAAATGGTCTATCTCTTCTGGGACTGTATTGATGAATAGTCTTCGCAATTAATTCTTTCCCGGAACCGCTTTCTCCTCTAATCAACACAGTAGCATTGGTTGGAGCAACCTTTTCAATCTTATACAGTACTTCTTTTACTTTATCGCTTTTTCCGATAATATTATTAAAACTAAATTTTTCTCTTATTTGATGACGTAAGGAAATGACTTCTTGGGACAAATCACGAGCTTGAAGAGCCCTTTTAATGATTATCTTTAACTCTTCGAAGTTAAAAGGCTTGCTAATATAATCGTAAGCTCCCAGTTTCATCGCCTTTACTGCAGTTTCTACCGTCTGATAAGCAGTTAACATAATCACTGAGATATCCTTATCAATGGCTGTTATTCTTCCTAAAGTCTCAATCCCATCTATTCCGCTCATCTTTATATCCAAAAGGACTAAATCAGGCAAATTTTCTTTGACCTTTATCAAACCTTCCTTACCACTATGGGCAATAAAAACTTTGTATCCTTCCTCCTCTAATAATTCAAGCAGACTCTGGCATAAATCTATTTCATCATCAATTATTAAAATATTAGCCTTAGTCATTATGTTGCATCCACCACCTACCCCCCCCCCCGATTTTTCTCTTTTCTAGGGGTAAAAAAATAGTAAAAATGGTCCCCTTTCCTAACTTACTCTCTACCGAAATATTACCCTTATGTTCCTTGATGATATTCTGACAAATAGAGAGACCTAAACCAGTGCCTTCCTCATAAGTAGTAAAAAAGGGGTTAAATATCTTTTTAAGATTTTCTTCCGGGATGCCTACCCCGGTATCTTCAAATTTCATTATTATTCCTTTTCGGGTAGAATCAAAACTGGTAGTAATATAAAGTTCTCCACCATCTTTCATCGCCCGTAGGGCATTATAAATTAAGTTTAAAAAAGCCTGTTCTAGATAATCTGAATCAAACCAACCCTGGGGCAATTTAGAATCATATTTTTTAATGATCTTTATATTCTTTGGAAGAAAATGTTTTAAAATCGGATCTAATCTTTCTAATATTTCATTGACATGGTGATAGTCAAAATTAGAGCGAGGGGGATGAGAAAAATTTAACAAGCCATAGACAATCTTATCTATGCGATTTATATTTCTTTGAATTGCTTTTAATTTTTCTATTTGGTAATTATCAGCATATTTGCTCTCTAAATGTTGAACAATTAGGCTTATGGTAGCTAAAGGATTCCTAACCTCATGGGCTACACCGGTCACCAATTCTCCGATTATAGATAATTTTTCCGATTGAATAAGCTGGTATTGAACTTTTCTTAATTCTTTGGTTTTTTTTATTACTTTTTTCTCTAAGTTTTTATTTAACTCCATAAGATTTTGTTGTAATTTTCTTCTTTCAGTAGCAATATCCCTACCGCTTAGATAAATAATAGTCTCTCCTTCTTTACTAGTGAATACCATACCTGAGAAGTCACTAATTAAAAGTTCTCTTCCTGGCCTATTTACATTTATTTCCATATTCTTTACCCTTTTTTCCTGTATTATTTTATCTCTTAATTTTTTTATTATTTCTTCAGGTATGAATTCATAAATAAAACTACCAATTAATTCCTCCTTCTTTTTTCCAGTAATTTCTTCAAAAGCCTGATTCACTCTGATAATTTTTCCTTTGCTATCCAGGGTTATTTGAAAATCTGATGAGTAATCTAATAGGTATTTAATATAATTCTGTTTTTCATATTCTAAAGCTTTCTCTTTAGCTTTATTTTCTTTATGATCTAATTTTTCGGTATCCAAAATTGCCTCACCTAAATTTTTATTTATACTATATCACGGTTATTTCCCAAAAAGCCAAAAATATTTTCAACAGATTATATATGTGGTGCGTTGCAGATAATTTTATAGTAAATTATGACTTTTTAGTTATAATTATGTTGTAAGGGTACAATGAATTGTGCCTTCGCTTTTTTATATGATCTTTTGGTTATCGTGGGCACGATACATCGTGCCCCTTACGAATTACAAATTGCTTGTTACTGTTTTTCTTTTCACTATTCACTCTACGTTCCTCACTACTTATGTTTTCTTACTTTTTTTCTTTAAAATATTCATAAATACCAGAGAAACCAGGATAACACCTACTAAAATAGCCTGAGTAATGGTTAATAAATTAAATACTTTGTAATTACTTTCGTAAAACCTAAAAAATTCTATAGTAAAGCGGGCAATTGAATATAATATTAAAAAACTTAAGAAGAGAAATCCATCATATTTCTTATATTTTTTCATCCAGAGAAGAATAAAAAAGATTAAAAAGCTGTACAAAGAACTATAAAGTTGAGTAGGAATTACCGGGAGAGTATAGGAACTTCCGGAGGCAATCAATCCATCTTTTAATTGCTGTAAATACACCGGGGGCATATATAAAGAAGGAAATTTAATGCCGTAATTTTCTGAAACTACACCAAAACAGCAGCCATTTAAAAAACAGCCTATTCTTGCAATTCCTAAACCTATAGCAATTGACAGAGTAGTAATATCAGCATATTTCCAGAATGATATCTTAGTTCTTTTAACATACAACCAGCATAGAAAGTAAGCTACAAAAAATCCTCCTAAAAAGCTTAATCCACCCTGCCTGAAATATAATATTTGCATAGGGTTTCTCATATAATAATCAAGGTTGGTTAAAACATATCCCAATCTACCCCCAATCAAGGTACCTAAAATCACGTACAAACTTAAATCTAAAATTCTTTCCGGGTCTTCTCCGCTTTTTTTTGCTTCTTTCATAGCAAAAAAAATGCCCGTAATAAAAGCTAAAGCAATCATCACTCCGTAAGAATAGATGGGAAATGAACCAATAGTAAATAAAATTCTATACATTAAAATTTACTCCTTTTCTTCTTCTCTGTATTCTTTAATATTCTTTATATTCTCTTCCTCTTCTTCCCTTTCCGGGGCACGGAACAAAACATGAGTCAATAATACTAACATTCCGCACACTATCGCTGAATCGGCAAAATTAAAAACCGGCCAGATTCTAAAATCTATAAAATCTATTACCCTTCCATCAATTCTCACCCGATCAATAAGATTGCCTACTGCACCGCCCAGGACAAGCGTTAGAGGGATGTACATAAAAGGGTCTTTCTTGAAAATTATTTTTTTGTAAATTAAAATAATCAAAATTACGGAAATTAATGCCGCTATCACAAAGAATATTGTTTGATATTTAAAAAGTCCAAAGGAGGTATATGGATTCTCTATATAAGTAATATGAAATATCCCTTCAATTACCGGTATAGACTCCCCTATATGCATGTTGTGCTGAATGTACAATTTACTTGCCTGATCAAGCAATATAATAAATAGGGCAAAAAGTATAAATCCCATGGTATTTCTTTTACTCCTCAAAATGTTCATGTATTACTTTAGCACATTTTTCACAAATAGTCGGATATTTCTGGTCTCCTCCTACTGTCTCACTATAACACCAGCACCTTTCACACTTCTTGCCTGGTGCCCTGGTTATCAGTACTTTTATATCTGGAAATTCAACCCCCGTATAGGCATCAGAAGAAAGTCCTTTTTCTCCTTCTCCGCGAACTATCTCGGTTTTAGAAACGATAAATATGGTTTCCAGCTGATCCTTAAAGGAGATTAAATAATCATAAACTTCTCTATCTTCGGTATAAATATTTACCTGCGCTTCTAAAGAATTACCGATAAAACCTTCCCCTCTTTTTATTTCCAGGGCTTTTAAAACATCTTTTCTGATTTTTAAGAGGTTGTCCCATTTTTTTTCTAAATTTCTATCCATATAATTTTCATTTACTTCTGGCCAGGAAGCGAGAAAAACGCTTTCTTCGCCCTTTTCAATTTCTCTTAGGTACTGCCATATTTCCTCTGCGGTAAAACTTAATACCGGTGCAATCAGTTTAACTAAATAATTTATTATCTGATACAATACTGTTTGAGTTGCCCGACGCTCTTCGGAATCGGCAAATGCGGTGTAAAGTCTATCCTTAATTATATCCAGATAAAATGAACTCAAATCTACAGCACAGAAGTTATGAATTTCATGATAAAGGGAATGAAATTCAAACTTATCATAGCTTTCATTTACTCTTTTCACCAAACTTTGAAAATTGCTCAAGACCAACCTGTCTAATTCGTTAAGTTTATCATAAGAAACTACATCTGTATCAGGATTAAAGTCTGATAAATTTCCCAGGATAAACCGGGCGGTATTTCTAACCCTTCGGTATATTTCCACTAATTGATCTAATATCTTAGAAGAGATC
>JAHIPR010000081.1 GCA_018903015.1 bacterium | reverse complement strand
GTAGGTTTGAATAGCAGCAACTACATCTTTCTGAGATGTTAACTTCGTTGCTGCTAAAGCACTTTGTTTGGGTTCACAAGCATCATCAACTACTCTAATTTCAATCATTCTGCCACCCAAAATTCCACCCTTTTCATTGATAATTTGAGCTGCAATTTCTACAGACTGTTTAGCCATTTCACCTTCAATTGCTGCTGCACCAGTAATTGGAGCTTGAAGACCAATGACCACCGGTGGCTTATCAGCAGCCATCACTCCCAAAGAAGCTATGCCAAGAGCCAATACTAACACACTAATAACTAACAAAAATTTTATTCTTTTCATTTCAATTCTCCTTTAATTATTTTAAAATAAAAAAACAGATCATTTTAGCAAATTAATTAGCCATAACATTAGAAGTAACTTCTATTATATAGTTATTTAAAAAATCTCTTCACCTCCTTTTTTCTGTAAGTATAGTCACTCACAAAATTATGGGTGTTGGGGTCAGGTCTCAACATTTGACATAACTTGCCGCTAAAAAATAGCATAAAATGTTATGTCAAATGTTGAGACCTGACCCCATTTTTAATAATACTATTATATATATTCTATAAAAAATTAAAAAATCCTTCTTTTATTGAATGAAATAAGTTTTATTATTTTATTTCTTATACTACTGAGGGTTCGATAATCAGTTCACCCCGTTCAAATCTGCCTATATCTAATTTATCAATGGGAATGGAAGTCTGCCCCTTAAGTATTAACTCTGCCATAAGCCGGCTAGTTACAGGAGCCAGCATAAGTCCATGACCGCTGAAACCTACTGCCAGATAAAAGCCATTTACCTGGGGATGCTCACCCACGATCGGCTGAGAATCAGGACTCATGTTATATAGACCTGACCATTGTCTTACCATACTCACTTCTTTTAATAAAGGAACAACCGCGGTCATCTTTTGGGCCATCTCCCGGGCAAACTGCCAGCTTGAACCTATATCGTAACCTTTAAGTTCATTGGGATCACCAAAACCCATGATGATACTTCCGTGAGGAGTCTGCTGACAGTAAAAATTACGAGAGAAGGACATCAGCATCGGTCTGAATAGAGGGTCAACCGGTTCAGTGATTAAAATTTGATGCCTTTGGGAATATACCGGTATTTCCACTCCCGCCATTTTCCCTATTTCTCCCGAATAACCACCGGCGGCATTTATTACAATAGGAGTGAGCACTTCTCCCCGGTCTGTACTGACCGAAACTATCCTACTATTTTCGGTTTTAATTTCTTTTACTTCAGTAAAATTGTAAATCTTTACCCCTAACCTTTGAGCAGCCTCCGCATAAGCAAAATTTGTATTAAAGGGATTGACATGACCATCGGTAGAACAGAAGGTTACGGCTAATACCCCTTCCGTATTTAAAGGAGGTACAATCTCTTTGGCCTCTTCCACGGTGATGAATCTGGCATCAATGCCTAATGATTGTTCCAAAGCTACATTTTTCTTAAACTGATTGACTTCTTTTTCGGTATAAGCCAGCATCAGATATCCGCCTTGATTCAGTTCGATATCATAATCCAGTTCTTGACTTAAATTCTCGAATATTTTTATACTCTCCCGAGCCAGGATACAGTTCATCTCAGTCCCAAACTGCTGTCTAATTCCTCCTGCACACCTACCGGTAGCACCACTGGCCAGAGAATTTTTCTCAAACAATACTATATTTTTACATCCCATCTTGGCTAAATTATAGGCGATGCTGCAACCGATTATTCCTCCACCAATTATTACCACACTTGCTCTTTTAATCACCATCATCACCTGCCAGAGTCCCTAATTTTACCGGCTTGGTGGGAGGTCTAAAGGTTGGTACGGCTACCTCTTCTATCTTCTTATGATAAAACTTAGCGATTTCTTTTAAGATAATCCAGAGGCAAGTGGTGCCCTGACACCTCCCCATCCCCGCCCGGGTAATCCTTTTAATTTCATCAAAGGTAGTATAACCTTTTTCTAAAGCCTGTCTGATTTCCCCCCAGGTGATATCTTCACATCGGCAAATTATGGTCTCATCTTTCATTGTTTTTGTCCTCCACTTTTACACTTCTTACTTTCATAGCCATACTTTTAGGGACCTCCAGAGAAATTATGTTAGTCTTGCTTTTAATCTTTAAGACCCTTACTACTTTCGCTTTACCCAGTATACCGCCTGCTCTGTCTAAAGCATAAACATCTTCTCCTTTTTCCGGTAGAGGCAGCATTTCATGGGGTAACTTAATTAAGGATTTTTCCTCTGAATAATTAATATCTATTACGAATATGGCCAGACCGGGGCAGGAACTGATACAAATTCCACACCCGGTACACTTATCAAAATCGACTATAGGTAAGTCATTTATATCTTTAAAGGGTTTTATTGCTCCAAGTTTACAGGATATGGCACAAGGGTCACAGGGTATCTTCTGAAAGCATTCTATGATGACTACTGGACCCTGGGCTAATCTTTTTTTATCCGGAATTACTTTTTCTAAATCATCATCGGTCGGTATGCCGGTTCTTTCTAACATGGTTAATCCTTCCCCTCTTTTATCAGGGCTTTTTCTATACCTGCCTTTATCTCTTCACTTAAAGGGTTGTCTCTCAATTCTTTTAATTCTGCTTTTAACTTTCTGTCTTGTTCTGGATAATTATCACATTTATATCCTAAGCTTACCACGGCATTCAGACCGGCAATTTGACCTTCCAACATGGCGCTACTGGCCTCTTCGATACCGGCTACATCTCCGGCGATATAGATTTTATCTTTAGTGGTTTTCATATTATCATCTCTTAAGGCCACGTAGCCGCAAAGCTCAGGAACATATTTCATCTGACAGCCGGCCTGCCAGAGCAGATCAGAGAGTGGAGATAAACCTACCGCCAGGCAAATGGTATCCACCTCAAGTTCTTTTTCTGTCCCCGGTATAAATTCAAAACTTTGATTGATTTCAGAAATTACCGCTTTTTCTACACAATCCGTACCGTACACTTCTTTCAGAGTATGAGAAGTGTAGATAGGTACTCCCAAACGTCTAATCTTGGAGGCATGCACCAGATATCCGCCTATCTTGGGAAGGGCTTCCACTATTGCCTCTACCTTAATCCCGGCTTGCAGGAGCTGGTAGCTTACAATCAAGCCGATATTGCCTGCCCCGACCATTAAAATATTACTGCCCGGGACTACGCCATAAAGATTCATTAAGGTCTGCACCGCCCCGGCACCATAGACTCCGGGTAAGTCGTTATTTACAAAAGGCAGCATATTCTCTGATGCCCCGGTTGCTACAATAATTCTGTCTGCCTTTAATTTTTTTAATATATCACCATTAACTCCCTGGACAATGGTAATGACCTCATCTTCATAATAGCCGGTGACTGTAGCATTGACAATTACTTCAATATTGTCATATTCTTTGATATCCTGGATCATCTTTTCGGCAATCTTTATTCCTCTGATCCCGGCAAACTGATTTTCGGAACCAAAAAATTTATGGGTTTGTTTAATTAACTGTCCGCCTAATTCTAAACCATCGTCAATGAGAGTTACTTTTGCTCCTAAGGAAGCAGCATAGATTGCGGCCGATAATCCTGCCGGACCCCCGCCAATAATTGCTATATCAGTTATTTTCAATTGAAATCACCTTTTCCTTTTTGAGTTTCTACTCTCATTCCCTCTTCCAATTTAGTTACACAGGTTCTGATATTGGGGATGCCGTTTACTTTCATCAGGCAAGCTGAACATTTTCCTATGGCACAAAAAAATCCTCTGGGGCGGTGATATTTAATGCTTCTGCTTAATACCTTTATTCCAACAGCCACCAGGGCAGAAGCAATAGGCTCACCCTTATAGCCTTCTAATTCTTTCCCATCTAAGGTGAATTTTATCTTTTCTTTCTGGTTAAATTTTAAAAGGGGATGTTCTTTTATGCGCATACTTTCCTCCCTATATTTTAATATGATTACAATAACCTATAATTGGGGGTCAGGTCTTCACATTTGACATAACATTTCAGGCTATTTCTCTAGGGGTAAGTTATGTCAAATGTGAAGACCTGACCCCTTTAACCTTTAACTCTTTAATAACTCTTTAACATAAAGATGGCAGCCATTCGGCCGGTATTTCCTTTATCTCTTCGGTAGGAAAAGAAAAGTTCAGGGTGATCTGCGGTACAAATCTCATTAATAAAAATATTCTTTTCCTCCATTCCTCCTTTAATCAATTGCCCATAGTTTGCTTTTCTTAAATCAAGGCTCCTCCCGCTCTTATTTTGCAAGGAAATTGGTTCACCATTATATTTAATTTCATTTAACCAATAATCATCAATTGTATTTTCCTCTTTAATGCAATAACAGCAGGGACCAATGGAGGGAAAAATGGCAGCTAAGCAGGAGCGGGGATTGGTCTTAAAGATTTTTTTCATCTTAAACAAAGTTTTTAAGGTTAATTCCAATTCTGTTCCCTTTCTTCCACTATGAATCAAGGCAATAGCTTTTTTAACAGGGTCCAAAATAAAAATAGGTACACAATCAGCATAACACATCAAAAGCGGTATACCGGGGATATCTGTAATTAAGGCATCGGTTTGTGCAATTCCCTTTGAATATTTAAAGGCTCCCTTACCCTTATCTTCTTTTCTTACCAAGCTTATTTTATCTTTATGGACTTGCTGGGCAGTTACCGCGGTTCGATGATCAATATTTAAAGCATCTAAAATTATTTTTCTGTTTTCTGCTACGCGGTTTTCTTCATCGCCTACATTATAGGATAAATTAAGGTTGTCAAAGGGGGTTCTGCTTACCCCACCTGTTCGAGTAGTAAAAGCATTTATTACTAAGTTGGTGTTGTCCAATCCACTACAGTTGAAATATTTTATTTGTCCAAGTTCTTTTAATTCAAAATCCTGGTTCAAATTATCTCTACTTTTTGCAAATATTTTTTAATACTCTAACGACTAATCCTCATCTCCAGCAACAATTGGGAACATACTTTTTAGCTTTTTCCGATAGGTTCTGAATCTTTTCATTAGAATAGGGTTTTATTTTTTGAAAAGAAGGATCGAGGATCTTCTCTAAAGGAGAGAAATTCTGTAAGACATATTTTTTTGCCCCAGCAATATACCTGGCAATTTCCATAATGGTCTCATCGGAATGCAATAAAGGTACGACAGTAGTACGAAATTCATAATCAACTTCTGAGTTCATTATTAATTCAATACTGTCTTTTACCTTCTCCATCATCATCTTATCTTTAATACCCGCGGCTTTAGAATAATTGTCAAAATCTAATGATGACTTAATATCCAGGGCAATATAATCCACCAAATCAAAATCTAGGAGATTTTTTAGTAATTTCGGATTAGTACCATTAGTATCCAGCTTTATTAAAAAACCTTTATCCTTTATTCCTTTAAAATATACAGGTAAATCGGGGTATAGGGTGGGTTCTCCTCCGCTCATACATATACCATCGATAAAATCTTTTCTCTCTAAGAGATACCCGTCTATTTCTTTTTGAGGAATACTTTTAAAATTATCCGGACGCAATATTAAATCACAATTATAACAGAAGGGACATCTAAAATTACATAAAGGGAGATACAAAGTAGAAACAATTTTCCCCTCCCAATCAATCAGGGAGGTTTCAATCATTTGCTTTATGGTAATATTCAAATTGCTGCTTCCTCTCTAATCTCCTCCAAGTGAGGGGCCTTTCCTCTCCATATTTTGATCTCATTATCATTATTGTCTAAGACTATTATAGAAGGAGTGGATGCAATATCATAATAACTTGCTTCCGCCAGACCATAAGCCGTATCTATATCAAAATATTGAACCTCTGTCTCATTTTCCAATTTTTTTCCCAACTTTTTAGCTTCCGGACAATGAGGACAGTTTTTTTGCCAGAATATTTTTATTCTCATGGTATTTTCACTCTCTTCTAAATTTTACTTTTAACTTTATAATTTCCGGAATGTCGGTCTTTTAGTTCACCGATCTTATTTTTATTCCAGTTAGT
>JAHIPR010000080.1 GCA_018903015.1 bacterium | reverse complement strand
TCTGAATAATCTCTTTTTTATCGCCAACTAAAATTGAATCGGTTAACCCTTCTTTTCGGGCAGCTTCGACTGCTTTTAATACATCTTCTGCTCCAGCAGAAGCTACTGCCATTTTTTTAGGACCATAATCTTTAGCCTTGTGTAAAACTTCATCAAAAGTTCTTAACATTTTTACTGTTCACCTCTTTATTAAAAATTTACCAATTAGCCGATTTCCCAATTCTCCAATTTACCAATTAAATTAGTCGTTGTAAATAAGTCGTAGGGGGTAGACCTTGTGTCTGCCCGTAGGATAGGCGTCTTGCCTGTCTTCTTAATTCTTTCTTCTTCTTTTTTCTTTCTTTCTTTGCTATATACTCGATACTCGATACTAATTTAATTTTTAATTCTCTTTTTAATTACTTTTCCCAATCTTTTAATTCCCTCATCAATATCTTCCATACTTGGATAACAGAAAGAAAGTCTCATGGTATTTTTTCCTTTCCCATCAGCAAAAAATGGACCACCAGGTACATAGGCTACATTCTCTTCAATTGCTTCTTTAAACATTTCTCCGGTATCTATGTACTCAGGCAAAGTAGCCACTACAAAAAATCCACCTTGCGGTTTAGTCCAGGTAACCTCTTGTGGAAAATATTTATCTAAAGCATTCAGCATTATATCTCTTTTTTTCTTATAAATTTGAATATTAGATCTGATATTTTCTTCTAATTTACCTGATTTACAATACTCATAAGAAATTAATTGGTTAAAGATACTGGTACATAAATCGGTTGCTTGTTTCAGTATAGCCATCTTCCTTATTATTTCTTTATTGCCCAAGATCCAAGCCAATCGCAGCCCCGGGCATAATATCTTAGAGAAGGTTCCTAAACTAATAACAAATCCATTATTATCCAAAGAATATATAGAGGGAATTGGTTCTCCTTCGAATCTGAGTTTTTCATAAGGATTATCTTCTACGATAAATATATTAAATTTATGAGCAATTTCGATTATTTTCTTTCGTCGAGCCAGAGACATGGTTACTCCTGCAGGATTTTGAAAATTAGAAATGGTATAAATAAACTTAACTTTCTTCCCTTCATTTTTAAGTTGGATAAGTTTTTCCTCTAATATATCCATCTGCATACCTTCGTCATCCATAGGTATACCTGCTAATTCTCCTCCATAACTATGAAAAGCATTTAAAGCAGCTAAATAACTGGGCAATTCTACAATCGCTATATCTCCGGGATTTAAAAAAACTTTACCCACTAAATCTAATCCTTGCTGGGAACCAGAACTAATAATTATATTTTCTAACTCCCCATTATTACCATCTTTTGCCAAATGATCTAAAATACATTTTCTTAATTCGGGTAATCCTTCAGTGGTACTATATTGTAAGGCTCGAGCGCTATTTTTACTTAATACCTTCTGGGTTATTTTTTTTATATCTTCTACTGGGAAAGTTGCGGGATCCGGCATTCCTCCTGCTAAGGATATCACTTCCGGATTTTGAACTAATTTCAAAATCTCCCGAATAGCTGAACCTTCCATTTTGGAGGCTAAAATAGAATAAAATTCTTCTGTATTTATCGACATTATATTCACTCCTTTTATTTTTTACTTATTACTTTATGTATATTCTAAGGCTTTTTCTTCTCCTTTTCTGCACTGGGCAGTCCCCCAGTTCTTTCGGGAGTAATATGCCTCCATAAATAAATATGAGCAATTTTTGTGCCAACTTAAAGAACAAGAATAATAAAATAAAAAATAGCTTATACTGGTTAATAAAAGCAATTTTTAGGAAATAAATCATAATTTTTTATTTTTATTTTCATTTGCATATTTATGCATATTATTGCATTTTATACAATATTTTGTCAATGATTTCATTATACGTGGTGTACAACATGGAACTAAATTCGTATCTCGTTTAAGATTAGTTAGTTGGTTAGTTTGTTGCCTGGTTAGCAGCTGGTTAAGGAAAAAGAAGAAAGAATGAAATAAGTATTATAATGTAGGGGCACAATGCATTGTGCCCCTACAACCTAACGACTAATATCTCTTGTATTTTATATTTTTTTTACACTTATTGCCCGCACCTATACGCTAAACGCTGTACGCTCCACGCTAAGCTTATTCACTAACGACTAATTTAATTGGTGAATTGGTCAATTGCCCCTACTTGTATTCACATATCTTTTTAAGATTATACTTTTTGATTTTATAATAAAAACTTCTCAGGCTGATTCCCAATTTATTTGCAGCCATTGGACTATCCCCATTGGTAGATTTCAAAGCATTTAGAAGAGCTACCCTTTCCGTATTATCCTTTATCTTCTTTAAATTATTTTTATCCAAATTATAATCGATTAAATTATCAGATTCAGAACTTATAATTGCTTTTTCTTCGATTGTTTCCAGTTTATTTAATTCAGTTAGAAGAGGAATATGTTTGGGTAAAATTAATTCTTCGCTTAATTTCATATTTATGACTGCTCTTTCAATTACATTTTCTAATTCCCTTACATTCCCCGGCCAGGAATAATCCCCTAATATATTTAATGCTTCCGGTGAAATTCCTTTTATATTTCTTCCAAAATCTTGATTAAATTTTCTTATTAAATTATTAACCAGGAGAGGCATATCTTCTTTCCGCTCCCTTAAAGGAGGGATATAGATAGGAATGACATATAGTCGGTAATAAAGGTCATCTCTAAACCTTCCTTCTTTTACAGCATTTTTTAAATCAATATTAGTAGCTGAGATTATCCTAACATCCACATTAATAGGACTTCTTCCTCCTACTCTTATAATCTCTTTTTCTTGAAGCACCCTCAATAACTTAGCCTGTAGATTCAGGCTCATCACTCCAATTTCATCTAAAAATATAGTCCCTTTGTCGGCTTCTTCGAACAGTCCCTTCTTTCCGGTCTTTTTGGCTCCGGTAAACGAACCTCCCTCATAACCAAATA
>JAHIPR010000079.1 GCA_018903015.1 bacterium | reverse complement strand
TCTACTTTTACCAACCGATCTTTTTCGGCAGAAACAAAATCTACATTAGAACAATCTGCCTTATGTATAGATACACCTCTCCCCCTGGTAATATAACCAATTATTTCGTCACCGGGAACCGGATTGCAGCATCGAGAAAATCTTATCATAACATCATTAATCCCTTGAACCCTAATACCTTGATCAATTCTTTTTCTTACTTTTACCAGAGGAATAACTGGGGATATTTTTTCTTGAGGAATTATTTTAGATAAAACCTGATAAGGAGTCAATTTTCCGTATCCAATATTTTCAAACATTGATTCTAATTCGGTAAAGCCTAATTCAATACTCGCTTCTTTTAACTTTTTAGTAAACTCAGGAGAGGGTTCAATTTTATATTTTTCCATCTCTTTTTCAAAAAGTTCTTTTCCTTTTTGAATATTTTCCTCTCTCATCTCCTTTTTAAACCAGATTCTAATCCTATTTTTTGCGCCTGATGTCTTAGCTATCTTCAGCCAATCTCTACTGGGACCTCGGCTTGATTTGGAAGTTAATATCTCTACAATATCTCCACTCTTCATTTTATAATTTAAAGGAACTATCTTTTTATTAACTTTAGCCCCCACACATCTATGACCTACGTCTGTATGAATAAGATAGGCGAAGTCTACAGGGGTAGAACCTAAAGGCAATATCTTCACATCACCTTTGGGAGTAAAAATAAATACTTCATCCTGAAAAAGACCAATCTTCAAGTTTTCCATAAATTCTTTGGGATCTTTCAAATCTGTCTGCCATTCCAATATCTGTCTTAACCAGGAAAGCCTATCTTCTAATTTTTTATCCTTTTTTAAATCAACCTTCTCCTTATATTTCCAATGAGCAGCTATTCCGTATTCAGCAGTTTTATGCATCTCCCAAGTGCGGATTTGTATTTCTAAAGGTTCGCCTTTAGAAGTAATCACTGTGGTATGCAAAGACTGATACATATTTGATTTAGGCATGGCAATATAGTCTTTAAACCTACCGGGCATAGGTTTCCAAATTGAATGTAATAATCCCAAAACCGCATAACAATCCCTGACAGAATTGCAAATTATTCTAATTGCAATTAAATCATATATCTGGAAAAAATCTTTTTCCCCTTTTTCCATCTTTTTATAGATGCTATAGATATTTTTAGGACGACCTTTAATCTCCGCCTTAATCTTTACATTTTGTAACTCTTTTTGTATAATCTCTTTTATCGATTCAACATATTTCTCTCTTTCCAATCGATTTTTTGCAATCCTACTAACTACCGTTTTATATTTTATTGGTTCTAAATAACATAAAGAAAGATCTTCCAATTCCCACTGAATCCTGGAAATACCCAATCTATTGGCAATAGGAACGTAAATTTCTAGTGTTTCTTGAGCTACTTTTAATCTCTTGTGGGGGGGTATATACTGTAGAGTTCTCATGTTGTTCAAGCGATCTGCTAATTTTATCAGAATAACTCTTACATCTTCTGCCATAGCCAAAAACATTTTACGAAAATTTTCAGCTTGTTGTTCTTCTTGTGTTTTAAAAGAAATTCTACTTAATTTAGTGACACCATTAACTAACATGGTTATTTCTTCGTCAAATTCTTCCTTAATGGTAGATAATGAAGTATCAGTATCCTCAATTATATCATGCAAAATCCCCGCTGCAATAGTAATTACGTCAAGCTCTAAATCAACCAATATTTTAGCTACTTCTAAAAGATGCGAGGTGTAAGGCTCTCCAGAATACCGCTTTTGTTCCCGGTGGGCTTTTACTGAATATCTGTAGGCTTTTTTTACTAAGCTCAAATCAGCTTGAGGGGCATATTGGGATATTCTTTTTAAGATATATCTTATTAAAGTGAATTGAGAAATAATTTACACCTTCTTTATTAGTCGATAGTGAATAGTATTCTCAAGCGTATAGCGTATAGCGTTTAGCGTAGAGGTAGTAGGGGCTTGATTTATCAAGCCCGCTATAAAAAAATTGAAATAACTCGGGTCGGATAAATCCGACCCCTACTCTAAAAACTATATGTTATATGCTAATATCACAATACACTACACAAGATACGAGAAAAAAGTTTTGAATTGTGGTTTTTCGCTTTTAGCTTTTAGCTGTATAATAATAACTAAAAATTGTATTTAAAACTAACAATTAATATGTCTTGTATTTTGTATTTTCCTTACACTTATTACCCGCACCTATACGCTAAACGCTGCACGCTATACGCTAATAATTAATTATACTG
>JAHIPR010000078.1 GCA_018903015.1 bacterium | reverse complement strand
TACGAATTCCCAAATTACTTGCATTAGATGCAAACCTGAAGCTAAATAAATTGGTTGATTTATCTATCGATAGGGATAGTATCATTATTACGCCAATTGGCGAAAAAGAATATTCGCTCGAAAAACTTTTAAAAGGCGTCACTAAAAACAATCTTCACGGAGAATTTGATACCGGAGCCCCGGTTGGAAAAGAAATCTGGTGATGGCGAGCAATTTTATTCCGCATAGAGGTGATGTGGTTTGGATAGATATGCAGCCTCAAGTCGGCCATGAACAATCCGGAAGACGTCCTGCAATAGTTCTGTCGCCAAAATCTTATAATGGTAAAGTTGGTCTGGCCTTATTGTGTCCGATAACCACTCAAATAAAAGGATACCCTTTTGAAGTCATTATTCCATCCGGATTAAAGGTAGCAGGTGTTGTTTTATCAGACCAGGTAAAAAGCCTTGATTGGAAAATTAGGGATGCCGAATTTTGTGATAAGGTACCTGAGGCTGTGGTTTTGGAAATATTTAAAAAACTTGAGACACTGCTAAGTTTTGATGGGTAGTGTTTTATTATTTTTTATTCGATTAACCGGAGTATCTTGCGTTAAATTTACCCGATGGCGGATTCCGGCAATTTGTTCCCCAATACAAATATTTTGATATTCCTTGTCAAACTTCTCGCGGAATTCTTTATTTCCTATTAATTTTTCCATATATGTTTTAGTTTTCCTCATAATAAATCCCCCCTTTTAATCTAGCGGTGTAAGTTTTTTTCATATTCCTGGCTTTCTCTAAATCCCTAGTAATTTACACATTCATTTAAGATCATAAATAGCTAAGATATGTGAGTCTATTGTCATTATAAACTTGCAATATCTCTAAGCTTTTATGCCTGGTATATTGGGCTATTTTAAAAAATATTTTACCATTTATTTAAAAATTCTCTAATAGCATCTTCTGGAGATAAATTAAGATAAATTTCAGTGGTAGCTAACCGATCATGACCTAAAAGGGATTGAAGAGCTCTGGTAGAAATACCTTTTTTAATACAATCTACCGCAAAGGTATGCCTCAGAACATGAGGGCTAACTGGCTTTGAAATTCCAGCTTTATCAGCTACCTTCTTTACTATTCTTTCGATTGTCCTTTTACTCATTCCGGTATTGTTATTTTCGGCAAAATGATATTCAATTAGTCCCCTAACTCTTTCTGTCATAGGGATAATGCGTCTTTTTGTTTTTTTGCCGTAAGGACCGCCCTTGCCGTAGATAACCAGTCTTTTTTCCTGCCATTGAACGTTTTCTTTTTTAAGATCAGCAAATTCAGATAATCTTAATCCTGTATCGAGCATGGTCCATATAACAAATTTTTCCCGGAATGTACTACAAGAATTAGTTAATTTATCCACTTCGTCATTATTTAATGGCTCTCTTTTATATTGGTATGGCATAAGTTTTCTCCTAACGTTTTGCGGATATGCGAAGTGCCAAATGCCTTCTCATCATTAAATATTACTATCTATTTCTTTCATAATTCTATTAGTTTCCGCTAGCGCTACAATTATTTTCTGGTAGTGTTCGATATCCGTATTGGTCAAAGCACGCCCCTTGCGGTCTTTCAGCCACTTCTGTGCTGGTTGATAACCACCGATATAAAAATTCCATACTATTTCGGGAACATTGCCGAAGTATTGCTCGGCGCTGATAAATACTTTTCCGTCTTTTAAAGTCAATTTCTCAACAGCATTGGAACCAGCGATAGGATAAGTGGTTATGAATTGATTTACCTTTGGCGATTCGAGGAGATGTAAAGAGCGCAATTCTGCTCCAAACACGGCCAGTTTTTTAAAAGTTTTCGCATCTTTCGGATACGGCACGCGTGGGAATTCAATTTTCAGAAATTCTTTGTATTTTTCGCGATAATTTGGTGAGTGCAGAACGGCGTAGATATAGTCGAAAATATCTTCGGACTTAGTCTCGCCCACTATTTTTTCAATCTCTACTAGAATTTTCTTTTCCAAGTTCGGAATGCGTAAATTGTCTGAATCATAAATATAGAGAGGAAATTTGAAGGAATTATCCGATACAAAGTGTTCGTCCGAAATTCTTTTCGATACGAAGATAAAATCTCCAACACGTGATGTTTCAAGACCAATATTATCTTTGTCGAAAAAATTATCCATTACTTGGGATCTGCTTCTCGAAAGGAAGTTTTTATCGTAATAAATGTATCTACAATCAAAAGGCCTATAATCATAGATTTCTAAATATTTTTCGTCATAATCTGCCTTGAGCACATTGTCGTATTCCCATGTTGTCTTTGGATTAAGGTTAAATCTTTGAATAACTTCATTAAGTGAAGGTTTTTTAATTAATATTTCTTCTACTCTTTTTCCCAACAAATCTTTTTGAAAATCAATTGCTATATTATCTACCTTAGTTTTTATCCCTGCTGAATGTATTTTAAAAATGTCAGTAACAGAAAATCCTTTTTCATATTCTAGTTTCAGGCCAAAGTCTTTAGGCACAAAGAAATAATATAGTTTATCATATGATAATTTTTTCCAATTTATTGAGCTCACTTCAGTTTTATTGAGTGTCTCAAATTTTATTTCGCGTTTACCAAATATTTCCGCGTGATAGACTGTACCAAGCTTTTCTTTTCTCTCGTTTTTTCGGACAAAAATGGAGATTGATACACCCTGCTGAATGTCAAAAACATTTTCATCTTTGCCACCGTCCGGTGCTTTTTCTTTTTTCTTAGAATTGCCATGAAGATCAAGAATATAAATCTTGTCAAAGGTTTCAAGCAGGTGCTTTCGCATTTGCCGATGAGTAATACCGTCAATGAATGAATTATTAGTAATCATCGCCACAATACCGCTTTTGTTTTTCTCTATAAAGTGTTCGGCAAAGCGAATAAATTTTATGTAGTCATCGTCAAGATTA
>JAHIPR010000077.1 GCA_018903015.1 bacterium | reverse complement strand
ACGAGATATTTTAAACTCTTCTTCTAATTTATTCCAAAAGACCAGCGCACTGGCTACGGTTGGAATTAAAAGAGCCGGATGTCCTTCGTTGGGTTTTGGTTCTAAGGCAAAATAGAGGTTTCCTCCTAATTTTTCTTCATATTTGCAAAGTTTTGCAATACTCTCCTTAAGATTCTGATACATTTGGGAAATCCCTATAGATGCAAGGTCATAACCAAACGAACCATTCCAAATGACAAAAGTTGGCCATTTTGAGGGATTGGGATGCCAGGCTTTCCTGAGAGATCCATAAGTAAGAGCAACCGTCCTCTCCCCGAACTCTTCTGCTGATTTTCTCTCCACAGGGTCTAATGAAGCTATCCCCCCATAAGCAAAAGGTTTATGTGCTCCTGGAGTTACCATGGCCAGATATATCTTGGAATCTACCAAGGCATCGGCAATTTCAGGGGCGGTCTTTTCATCAAACTCATTATCATAATGCACTTCAATCCCTAACTCTATATTTTCCGGTAATCTCGGAGCAATTCTATTTCTTACCAGCTTAATCATATCAACAGTACTAAAATTTTTAGAATTCCATTCTGGTCTCATATCATCCGGGATAAAACCACCCTTCCCCGCATTAAATGTCCATCGGCAGATACTATGTAATGATTTATTTTCTTTCATTTCCCACTCCTTAAATAGTAAGATAATTGATTTATAAAAAAAGAACCTTTGATTGTTTAACCTTCTTCATCTCTGAAATCTATATTAAATGAATTTGATTCTTTCATTAATAATTAAATCAGCCATCCCATAAACTGCAGCTAAGCTGCCTAATTTACTAAATTTAATTTCTGCTTTCTTGTAGGAAACAGATAAAGCACTTTCCTCAAGTTTTTTAATAATTTCCTCATAGATATAATCTTTTATCTCTACAATCCCTCCGCCAATTACCAACAATTCAGGACTAAGCCCATTAATAATATTGACCAATCCTATTCCTATATTTCTTCCTGTTTCATTAAATATCTCAATGACCTTTTTATCTCCATTTTTACCTAATTGATATATCTCTTTCTTAGTTAATTCTTTATTACTATTAGATAATTTTAAATACCTATTAACAATATAGCTTTCCGAAGCAAATATCTCCCAACATCCTCTATTACCACAGTGACATACTGGGCCATTAGTATCAATAATTATATGCCCAAATTCCCCTGCGTTTCCGCTTGCTCCTCTGTATAATTTACCATTTAGAAAAATTCCGCAACCTATTCCTTCATTAATAGAGACAAATACCATATTATTTATTTTAGGATAAATAGATCCTCTTTCCCCAATAGCTGCCGCTTTTGCCTCATTATTTAAGACTATAGGAAGGCCATATTTGTCTTTAAAAATCTTTGAAATATGGACATTTTTCCATCCTAAATTAGGCGCAAATTCTAGTATACCCTTCTCTTTATCAATCAAGCCAGGCACTGCTACTCCTATCCCCAGGAAATTATCTAATCTTAAATTCTTTTCTTCTATCATCTTATCCATTTCAAAAAATACCTGTTCAAAGGTCTTCATATAATTATCTTTATATATTATGGGAATGATGCTCTTCATTACCACTTTTATTTCCAAATCAAACATCACTATCTTTATCTGGTTAACCTCAATCTCAATACTAAAAATATAAGCTTTGTGGGGATTAATCATTAATTGTATTGGCTTTCTACCGCCAGAAGAAATGCCTTTTTTGGTTTCAATCACAAAGCCCTTTTTAATCAGAGTTCTAACATGATTAGACACTGTACCGGCACTACATCCAGTAATTTCAGTTAGTTCTATTCGAGAAATAGGACCTTGCTTGCGAATTGCTTTAAAAATACCACTTAAATTCCATTTTCTGATTACGATTGAGTTTCTTAACATAACTTTGCTTTTTATCATAATATAAAATTTATTCCTTCTTTTTCTAATTTATTTATAAATATATAATAATATAATGTCTATTATCTTATGTGTTTGTTTAATATTTATCTTATTTTCTTTTTACCCATATGATAAAAGGTTTTCCAATTTTCATTCTTGTATCCAAATACTGTTACAGGCAATTGGATGCCATATGTATCTACTCCCAGCAATTGTTTGACCTCATCTTCGACCTCCGCGAGCATCTGAAATGAATCGTATAACCTAACCAATCCCTTTGATATACCCAGTGCATTTTTGAGTTTAGCATAAATACTTGCCTGTATTCCCATCACAAGTGTACTTACTAAATCAAGGGGAATTCTATCGGCTTCTTTATGATTGATAGCAAGCCTTACTCTTTCCCTAGAAATCATATCTTCTTCTTATCTTTTTATTATAATTATCCTAATTATTCATTATCATAGTTGAAACATCAATTTCTCACAATTAATGAAAAATAGTTAGAATTTGATTTATTACCTATTTTAAAAGGAATTAAGTAAAATTAGAATATCTCTTTAGTATTTCATCAACTCTAAGCACGTTTTCGTTACTAGTATTTTTTGGTACTTCGCATCCAGCAGCAATAAAAGTAGTGTTGTTGCCTATATTAATACAACTAACTACAGCATTTTCTATATCTTTCTCACTTCCTTCAAGAAGAATGGAAACAGGATTGAAATTACCACATGCTGATGATTTTCCTTCAAACTTTTTTACTGCAGTTCCAAAATCTACCATCCAATCTATATCTATAATATCGGCACCTGTATCACAAATATAATCAAGTATTCCGCTGATATTTCCACAAATATGAAGTTTGGCTTTACAGCCTGCTTTATGTATTTTCTCTATAATTCTTTTTTCATAAGGTAGTGCAAACTTACGATAGTATTTAGGACCAATTAGTGAAGCCACTGCATCTCCAATACCAATGAAATCAGCTCCTGCATTTATCTGCTCTAATGCAAATCTTATTTCCTGTTCGACACATAATTCCAACAATTCAACGATAAAATCAGGATTATCATAAAAATCTAACATCATCGCATTAATACCCCTTAAGCCTGCAAGTTCAGCAAATGCACCTTCAACCCAACCTAAAATTGGAAAATAACCTTTTATTTTTCCATTAAAAAGTTCTACTGCCTTTATACGATCCAACATCCTCGTGCTTTTTAAAGGATCCTTCACTTTAACTTTTTTAATATCCACATATTCTTTAATTAAAAAATCTTTGCAATATGGTACATCATTTTCAGGAAAAACAACATTTGCACCAAAATCAAATAATTCTCTGCAGGGATCAGATATAGCACTTACCATATCAATTCCAAATTTTTCACAGCACAATATATTTCCCTCAACAAGTACCTTAAAATCTGTAACATATTTCTTATAAGGAACCCCTATATACTTTGCTGCAAAAGTCATAATTATGTTAAGGTTTGGAATTTTATCAACAGGATTACCTTTTAATCTATTTTTAACTCTTTCATAAGAATTCATAAGATATTTTTACATCTTCTATTAATATATTTTAATTTGATTAGCCCGTTTTAAAAAAACTTATTTTTATCAAGTAAAAAATGTAAAAAAACAAAAATATATATTACAGTCATCATTAACTATATATCTTATTAATTTCTTCTCTTACAATTCTTACCCAATTAATCACATTTTCTGGATTTTTACCTATTGTATTATTATCTTTCATTATTATTTCAACCACACAACCTTTAGTAATTTCTAATGCTTCTCGTATTTTTTTTCGAACAAATCCTTCGTCCAAGACAGCAGCAGCCAAGGGTGTGGGCATTGGCTTCATTGAATATATATATTTATCTTCAAGATTCTCAGCCATTTTTTCCAGATCTGACCAAGGCGACACCGATACCCTTCGCAAATTTGGTATATTTTTTATTATATGCCACCTTTGATCTAAAGGATCGCAACAACCATAGCAATTTAGACCAAAACGTTTAAGTATAGGAAGTTGATATGGAAAAACAAATTCTTCAAACATTTGTGGTGATATTCCAACAGTTTCCTGGTTCTCACAAAATCCCCACATATCTATTGTCCTTACTTTAGAACCATCAAATCCTTTAGCTGGTAATTCTTTTGTATATCCAAAACCACCAGACCCAACATATCGGTCAATTTTTATAGATAGTAAACCATTTTTTTCTAGAAAATTTAATTTTTCTAAAGTTCCTTCACTAATAATCTTCATTAACCTGTGTATTAATTTAGGATTGTCATACATATCAATCATCATAGTCTCTAGCCCTCTTAGCAAAGCAAGGAGATAGGTCGACCCAAGTGACCACCACCAAAACCCGATTTTTCTTACTCTTAACAAATCACCAAACGTATCATTGGCGACCTCTAATGTTTTTTGAGTTGCTTTATAATCAACGTTTATTATTGGATAATGCAACTTATCAATATCACTGTATTTTTTTATTGGAGCTTCCCACGTATATGCTCCACCATCCTCTCCACCATGTATTATTGGATCAACTCCCCAACTGCCTTCATTATATGTATAGCCAATGTCAAAGTATGGCTCAATTACTTTATCATCCAACATTAGTTCTCCCCAAAAAATTTCTTTAAGTAAAACCATCTCCCATCTTTGAGCAAGTTCTCCTTCACAATCTATTTGGTCTTTGGTAATTATCTCATTCCACCCATTTTCTGGGTCACAAAAAATCAATGGACGTACTGGCTTTAATGAATTATGATCATACCATAATTTTCGTTTTTCTTCCTCAATAGGCCGATTAGATAAACAAGCTACTTTTGTTGCCAACCTACGTAATATATCTTTATCTTTTCTAGAAATAATTATTTTTCTTGATACCCCTGCATTAAAACTAGGAGTGCTTTTATAATCTGAGGCAGTCCACAGACCTGTAGATTTGTGTATCAAATCTGTGCTTTTTTCAATAATATTTCCACTATTATCCATCATTAACATACCTCTACTAACTAATAACTAACTACATCCTCATTTTCCCAAATATCCTTTTCCTTCCTCTATCATTTTTTCTATATTACCTATATTTATTGGATATTCCCCAAACTCTCTTCCAAGTTCAAAAAGCCTTATAATATTTTCAGGTGACATATTTGCCTGGATATTGTGTCCTGAAGAAAAAATATATCCTCCACCTGGCGCCAGATCTTTTATTCTTTTTAATGTATCAATGGTTAAAATATGTATATCTTCATGAAATACTCCCTGGTTATTTGTTCCTCCATGGAAACAAAGCTTTGCCCCAAATTCTTTTTTTAGCCTTTCCGTATCATTGCCTTTTGCATTAGGCTGAATAGGGTGTACAATATCGACTCCCATATCTAAAAGATCGTCTATACACCAATATGTTGATCCGCAGGAATGGTAACAACATTTTGCTTTAGTCATTGTTTTAATAAAACTTATCATTTTTCTAAATCTTGGAACTACCTCATTTCTAAAGTAAACAGGAGAAATTATAGGGCCCTCTTGAATACCCCAATCATCACCTATCCAAAAAACATCTATATATTCTCCAATTTCACTATAAAACCCTTTAAAAAACTTCATATTCCAATCTACTATCTTATCCATTAAATATTTAGCTGCTTTTGGACTAGTATAAATGTCTGTCATAAAATCTTCCAATCCCCTGATTATCCAAGCAAAATAGAACAGAGATGAAACAACCCCAGCCCATATCGAAAATTCTGTATTTTCATGATATTTTTTTACTTTTAACCGAAGGCCCTCAAATCTAGATAGATCTTCAGGATCTGGAAATTTAAATGCTTTTATCTCTTCAAAAGATTTACCTCTCAAGGGCGGGATTAAACAATCAGCATAATAACCCACTTTCTTATACGCTACGCCGTATTCATCTTTAAATGTTCCATCCGGATTTTCAATGTATTTGTAATTAGAGGGGGCGTTAGGATAAATATATATTGTATCCACGCCCAAAATATCTTTTACTTCATCATTAACCACAGCTAATCTTTGCACGGGATCGTATATAATTATTTCATCTTCGATGTTTAAATATTTCAATAAATTCTTATATGCAACTTCATTCATGCCACTTACGAACCCGTTATTATCAATTGGTACCCTGTCAGGTTCTTTATGAATAAGTGTTCTTCTTACTCTTTCTCTGGAGTTCATTTGTTTTATCGATCCTCTAATTTAAATTATCAACTTATCTTACCGCTTTATATGGAAGTGAAGCTTTTTAGCTGTGATAGCTTATATACCTAATAAATTCAGAATAATATTTGTTTTAAATAACTTTTTTTCTACTTCTTTCTATGAATAAATCAAGAATAACTGAAAACAATATAATAATCCCAAAAACCACATAGGTCCATTCATATGGAAGCCTGGCTATGACTAATGCATTTTCAATAACCACAATAATAAATGCACCAATGAAAATACCCAGCATATTTCCTCTTCCTCCACGAAGTGAAGTTCCGCCAACAACAGCAGCTGCAACAACCTTAAACTCCCATCCTGTACCTACTCTGGAAGAAAATGCACCTAACCGGAGTGTCTGAATAACTGCTGCAAATGCAACTAAAAATCCTACAATAATAAAACATATTATCTTAACCTTATCAGTGTTTATAGCCATTGATCTGGCTGCTTTTTCATTATCTCCTGTAGAGAATACCCAGTTACCAAATCTATGTCTATGAAGTATTAAACCGAGAATAACAGTAAATAATATTAGCCAAATCGCTTGTGATGGAAAAAAATACCATGCCTTCCCAATAAAAGCAGAAGTAAAAAATTTGAATCCCGAAGTATCTAATGGCATTATTATTCCACCTGAGACTAATACAGTTATACCTCGCCAAAACATCATAGTACCCAATGTAGCAATAAATGACAGAATTCTTCCTTTCGTAGTAATTAGACCATTTATCATTCCTATCACACCACCACAAATTAAGGTAATACTGGTTACTATAAAAGGATTTAGGCCCATTGCAAAAAGCCTAACAAAAACAAAAGAACAAAATGCTAATACTGAACCAACAGATAAGTCGAACTCACCAGCAATCATTAACATTCCAGCACCTAATACTATAATTATAAATTCAGACCCAAAAAATAATAGGTTTCTAATATTATCTGGCTGCATAAAATTACGTTCAGCGGTAAAAAATGTAAGTAAAATTATTAAAACTAAAAATATTCCAATTGTGCCCAAAGAACTAATATTGAAAAAATATTCCAAAAATTTACTGTTTTTCTCTCCTGGTTTATTCAATTACTTGCCTCCCACCAAATAAAAAATTACCCTATTGTTCCTCTTACTATAATTTCGGACAGTTCATCAACATTAGTATCTTTCTTTTTTATATCTGCTAACTTTTTTCCATGGGATAATACTACAATCCTATCGGAAATTATAAATACTTGATGAAGATTATGTGTTATGAAAATAACAGATATCCCTTTTCTTTTTAACTGATTTACAAAGTTAAATACTTCACGAACTTCTTTAACTGATAAAGCCATAGTGGGTTCGTCAAGTATAACTAACTTTGCTTCAAAATAAAATGCCCGCGCTATAGCTACTCCTTGTCTTTCCCCACCCGAAAGTGTGGATATATTTATATTTGGCGACCTTAGATGTAATCCCATACTTTTTAATGCGTCCATGCTTTCTTCATCCATGACCCTTTTTCTAAGAAATCCAAGTGCTGTCGCAGGCTCCCTGCCCATAAAGATATTCCTTGATATGCTTAGATCCGGAGCCAATGCCTGTTCCTGATAAACAGTTTCTATCCCTAAAGCCCTTGAATCTTTGGGTGAAGAAATCCTGACTTTTTTTCCTTCAAAACATATCTGTCCTTTTTCTGCTCTATGATATCCTGATATAATTTTAATTAATGTAGACTTTCCGGCTCCATTATCACCAACAAGACCAACATTTTCTGCTTCATTTATCTTAAAATCAATATCTTCTAAGGCATGAACTTTACCAAAATATTTATTAATACCGGTCATCCTTAGTAATTCTTTAGAATTAGAATTTGATTCATTAGATGACATTTCTAAAACACCTCGCACTTCTTATTTCATATATATTAACTTACAAATATATTTTATTTTTATTTTTCTAAGTCATTTGCCTTTGAATAAAATTATTTATAATTACAAAAAGTATTATTGCTAAACCAATAAAAGCTTCTACCCCAAAAACTGGGACCTTCATTAATATTAAACCATTTTCAATAATCTTTATAATTAGAATACCTAAAAAAATATTTAACATGCTTCCTACTCCTCCTCTTAGAGAAGTGCCTCCTACAACTGCAGCAGCAATGGTTTTTAGTTCAAATCCGACACCTTGTGTAGCAAAAAAAGAACCCAATCTCACAGTTTGTAGTGTACCTACGACCGCACATAAAACTCCTATTATTATATAACAGGTAGTTTTTACCATATTAGTGTTTATTCCCATGGCCCTTGCAGCCCCTTTACTACTGCCTGTAGCAAATATCCAATTACCAAATTTATTAAAATGAAGTAAAATCCCAAGAATAATTGCAATCCCTACAAACCATATTACCTGTAAAGGGAACCTGCCAATAGTGCCAGTTAACATTTTTTCAAAATAAGGATAGGGCTTAATATATTTGGTGATACTAATTGGAGCCATACGAGACAGGATAAAAACGACACCCCGCCAAAACATCATAGTGCTTAGGGTAATAATAAAAGAGGGTAATCCTGTTTTAACCACAATCATACCGTTAATGAATCCTAGAGCAGCTCCTACTGGTAGTAAAATAGTTAATGCTAAAGCTGGATTTATTCCTTTCATTAAAAATGTAGCAAAAACATAAGAGCATAACGGTATAAGTGAAGCAATCGAGAGATCGAATTCACCACAAATCATCAGCATTCCTACCCCCAAAGCTACTATCCCTAAATCCGGTATTAGTTTACCCATAGAGGCTAAATTTCTAAGATCTATAAAAAGGTGATTTGGTGTAAAAATAATAAAGAATAAAACTATCGCTACAAATACAATTGGTGTATTTATATTATAATTTAAGATAAGACTTAAGCCAGGCTTCTTCATTTATCTCCTTAATTCTAATCTTTCTTCAAAAGATTCTTAGGGGGTAGATTTTTACTCTACCCCCTAAGAATCAGTTTTGCTATTAATCAATTTTAACTATCAATTGATTATGCAGTAAATTTTTTACCTGTAAGTTCCCGAAAGTTCTTCTATGACTCCTAATATTTCTGGAGTATCAATTAAATACCCACCTGTATCAATATTGGGTGTAAGACCAAATTTATTATACAGGTAAAGAGTATACACTGCTAAATATCCCTGCAAGTACTGTTGCTGGTCAATGGTTGCAGTTATATAACCTTCCTTTAGTCCCTCTACAGTTCCGGGTGCTGTATCAAAACCTCCTGCAATAACTTCTCCAGGCTTTAATCCAGCTGCTTTTAAAGAACTCAGAATTCTATCAGTACAGATACCACCTGCTCCCAAGAAGAATGTAGTTTTAGGATTAGCAATAAGATAAGCTGTTTGACGTTCTTCAACAGTAGTAGCTTCTAATCCTCCTGCATCTATCATTTCAAATGAAGTTATGCCATACTCAGCCATTGCATCTTTAACACCTTGCGACCTTACTGTAGCATACATAGCTCCTGGAACTTCTGCTGCCATTCCAACGTGAGCTGTTGCAAAGTCAACTCCCGCTGCTTTGCCTTCCTGGAATAATCTAGTCGCTATAATATATCCAGCTCTTCTTTCACTCTGCCCAATATAGCAAAGTCTTGCATTTCCTACTGGACCTTTGGTGTCGTCATTATTTATTCCAATAACCGGTATACCTGCAGCAATTGCATCCTCTACTGGTTTATCCCAGACTGTATCATCATTAATTACCAGTGCTATACCATCTGGTTTTGAGGTTACTGCTTCCAAAAAAGCCTTTTGTTGTTTGGCCAAGTCTCCTCCAGAAAAATCGATCTCAGCTTTACATCCTAATTCAGCAGCGGCATCTCTCATACCTTGAGCAACTACAGCCCAGAATGGATCATCTCCACCATGAGTAACCAATCTAAAATACATTTCTTCAGCAGGTTTTCCTACCTCTGCAGTTGAAGTTCCAACAAATAACATTGAAACTATAAAAGTTACGGCTATAGTAAAAATCATTATTTTTTTCACTTTTTTCATCTCCCTTTAAAAATAAAATTAAAATTTGTAATAATTGTACCCAAAGCAAGAACTAAATTTTCTGCACTGCAATAATCAGGCTAGTCAAGTTTACATTTTTTAGGAAAGATACATCCCCCCTTTCTGTTGTTTGATGGCTACTGCAGATATTTGCGGAATTATGTGATCTGATACGTTTTTCGAAGAGTTCTTTTTATACCACTTAAATTAAGTATTATATTATTAGTATTATTTTAAATAATACACTATTTTAAAAATTTAGTCAAGGACCCGAATTGCTTTTGTTTTGTCTGTGTCAACTCTTTGGGGGTAGTTTTCTTTGGTGAAAAAAATTCTTCTGGCTTTGGGTAGACTTACCCCTTGTTTTATTATAGCTTATTGTTTGGACAAATAAGCATAATTGTCCTTATTTTATTTAGGTTATGATAATACATTGGTATCAACTTTCTCATATTTTTTTAATTAATTAATTATAATATCCTGCCTCTGAGAGTTTACGCAAAACACCCACCCAGGGTTTATCCTGATCTGGTCCCCTTAGGGCCGGGATGCTAACCTCTATCAAGGGGAGAGATTCTGCCTCTTTCTTAAAGTAGGAGGCTGGTAAGGGAGGATTAAATTTACTTATCTTGATATTCTGTTCTCTCCCTTTCTCCCACCACTCGTCCCATTGGTT